>JANOGJ010000496.1:0-3503 GCA_031405995.1 Acidobacteriota bacterium | reverse complement strand
CGATGATCAGCGCGGCGCTCTCGGGCGCGCTCGACCACGTGTCGTAACAGAAACACGCGGCCTTCAACATCGACGTGCCGACGTCGGTTCCCGGCGTGCCGGCCGAGGTGCTCGATCCGCGCGGCACGTGGTCCGACAAGGCCGCTTACGACGCGCAGGCGACCAAGCTGGCGCGGATGTTCGTCGAGAACTTCCGGACCAACTTCGCCGACGCGGACCCGTCGGTCGTCGCCGCCGGCCCTCAGATCTAAGGTGTCTGACACCCGCGAATTGCAGAGGGTGTCAGACACCTTTGAAGCCGTCATCGGCCTGGAGATTCACGCCCAGCTGATGACGGCGACCAAGATCTTTTGCGGATGTTCGACGGCGTTCGGCGCCGCACCCAATGCGCACACCTGCCCGGTGTGTGCCGGGCTGCCCGGCGCGCTGCCGGTCCTCAATCGCCGCGCGGTCGAACTCGGCGTCACCGCGGCGCTCGCCCTCCACTGCACGATCCAGCGCCGATCGGTTTTCGCCCGGAAGAACTACTTCTATCCCGACCTGCCGAAGGGCTACCAGATCTCGCAGTACGACGCGCCGCTCGCCACCGGCGGCTGGCTGCAGGCGTCCGGCGGACCGCGCGTCGGCATCACGCGCGTGCATCTCGAGGAGGACGCGGGCAAGTCGCTCCATCACGGCTTCCCGGACTCCGACCGGGCGACGTACCTCGACTTCAACCGCAGCGGCGTCCCGCTCATCGAGATCGTCACCGAGCCGGACCTGCGATCGGCGGCCGACGCCGCGGCGTTCTTCGCGCGGCTGCGCGAGCTGCTGGTCGCGCTCGGCACGACCGACGGGAACATGGAGGAGGGGAGCTTGCGTTGCGACGCGAACGTCTCGCTCCGTCCCGCGGGACAGGCGGCGCTCGGCACGAAGACCGAGGTCAAGAACGTCAACTCCTTCCGGTACGTGCAGAAGGCGCTCGAGTTCGAAATCGATCGGCAGCGCGGCGTCCTTGGCCGCGGTGAGACCGTGCGCCAGGAGACGCGGCTGTGGGACACCGACACGGGCGAGACCGTCGCGATGCGCAGCAAGGAAGACGCGCACGATTACCGGTACTTTCCCGAGCCGGATCTGCCGCCGCTCGTGCTCGACCCCGACTGGATCGAGGCGATGCGCGGCCGCTTGCCCGAGCTCCCCGACGAGCGCAAGGCGCGGTTCATCGCCGCCTATGGCTTGAGCGAGTACGACGCCGATGTGCTCGTGCGGCTGATTCCCGGCGCCGCGGCGTACTTCGAAGCGATGGTCGCGGCCGGCGCGTCCGCCAAGTCGGCGAGCAACTGGATCCAGGGTGAGCTGCGGCGGACGCTGAAGGCGGCGGCCGTCGACGACGTCGCCGCCGCGCGCGTCCCGGCCGACGCGCTGGCCGAGTTGGCCGTGCTCACCGAGCGCGGCGACGTCAGCAGCTCCGTCGCCAAGGATGTCTTCGCGCGCATGTGGACCTCGGGGCGTCGCGCGGCCGAGATCATCCGCGACGAAGGCCTTGCGCAGGTGGGCGACGAACAGGCACTCGCCGCGCTCGTCGCCGCCGTGGTCGCGGCGCATCCTGACGCGGTGGCCCAGGCGCGCGGCGGCAAGGCGGCCACGTTCGGCTTCCTCGTCGGGCAGGTCATGAAAGCGAGCGGGGGTAAGGCCAATCCGAGGGTCGTCGGCGACCTGATCAAAAAGGTCATCGGCTAGAGGGGCTGGGCGTACCGCGCGTTTGACACCGGTTCGTTTTCCCGCCTAGACTGATCTTGCCTGCGGCTGATGAGCTTGAAAGCCCGTTCGACTTCCGTCGACGCCATCGCTCACCAGCGGCCGCTGTACGGCCCCACCTGCCAGTGTCGAATCGAGTTTTTCAGGGAAGAATTTCGCAAGCATCACCAGTGCCTGGAACGCCAGCGTGAGTACTACTCGGACGTCGCGATCACCCAGGCCGAAAACGCGCTTGCCCGCATCCTCCAGCAAATCGAACAGCTCTGCCAGCGCGACGACGCGTGCGAAGTGGTCGGACAGTTGCTGCGCCAGTTCGACGTCGTGACGAAGCTCTCCGCCTGGACCGAACCCCGCAACGTTCACTAAACGCTTTTCAACGCGGAGATCCGGAGAGCACGGAGCACGCGGAGCCGTGTTCGGGGGACGCCCCAAGCCAGGCTCCGTGACTCTCCGTGTCCTCCGGACCTCCGTGTTGAAAGACAGCGTTACTTGACGATCGTCGCCACCACTTCCAGCGTCACGCTTCGATCGGTCGCGGGGTCGGCTGACCGCGACACCAGCGTCGACTGGCCACTCGTCACCACGACCGAAATCGACTCGTTCAGCACCGCCGTCGCCGCCAGGCGATCGGGCGAGTACTCGATCGTCAGATCGAGCAGGATCCGCCCGTCGTTCCCAGCTCGAGCCGTGCCATCCACATTCAACACGCCGTCCTTGCTGCCCGATCGAATCCTGCCGCCGTATCCATCGGCGAGGAGCATCGACACCGACTTCTTTCCGGCGCGACTCGTCGCGGAATCCGTAATCGTCAGCTCGATCCGGATGTTCTGCGCCGGCGGTTGCCAGGGCGTACGCGTGACGACCCCGTTGACCAGCACCGGCTGCTGTCCCGGCTGTCCGCCTTGTCCGCGTCCGCCCCGCTGTCCGGGCGCGGGAACCGACGGCGGTGGCGGGGTCTGCTGCTGGACGAAAACGGGCGGCAGCACTCCGGGCGGCGGCGTGACGGCGACAGACGGCCGAGGTGGCGGCGGCGGTGTCGGCGGCGCCGTCTGCGCCTGCGCGACGACGGGCGCGGCAAAGGCCGCGACGATCAACGTGATGAATGCGAGTTTGCGCATGACTCTCCTCCCAAGAACAAGTGAACGGGTTACCAGCGTCCGCCGCCTTCGCCGCCAATCGGCGCGACCGTGATCGGCAGAATGCCGAGCGGCGTCACACCCAATTGAGGGATCGAGAGCCAGACGGGTTGGATTTCATCGAAGGCCAGCGGTGCGACTGCCGTGAGTTCGGGAATCACGCGCGCGCGCCATTCGAGGACGCTCGCCGGCAGCATCGCTGCCTCGAGTCGCGGCGCCACGCGCCTCGGGGACGAGCCGCCGGTCTCCCAGGCTGCGCCGGTCTCTTGGCCCGTGCCCCTCACGGGCGATGTTCCGTCGGAGGCCGCGATGACAGCGAGTGGGGCCGCCACTTTCTGCGGTCCTCGGACAACAACGAGCCCGGCGAAGGCCACCACAACGGCCGCGCCCGCCATCGCGAGCCTGAGTGGGGCACGCCACCACGCACGCGGGGCCGTGACGACGGCCGACGCGCGCGCGATCACGCGCGCGCGGAAGCCCGGCGCGGGATCGCTCGCCGTCATCTCGCGCGCGACGTCGTCGACCAGACGCGTGAAGGTCCGAGGGTCCGTCATGACGTGCGTCCTCCGCAGCGTGCCGTGAGGAGCCGCCGCGCCTCCGCGACCCGCCACTTCACCGTGCCGAGCGGGA
>JANOGJ010000480.1:0-2336 GCA_031405995.1 Acidobacteriota bacterium | reverse complement strand
CCATTGGGCGACAACGGGGGAGCTCTGGCGGCCGGGGACAATGCCGGGACGATTCACGTGGGCGATCTCGATATGTGGACGTTCTCGGCCCACGCGGGCGATCCCCTCGTGGTCGTGATGACGGACGTCAACTCGCCCGGATCCGATTTCGCGCCGTGGATTCGCTTGAGAAGTCCGACCGGTGCGTTGCTCGGTTCGCAATCGGGCGCAACGACGGCGCAGGTTCTCGCCACGGCGCCGCTCACGGGAATCTACACCGTCGTCGCCGGCACACTCGACGCCGGCTTCGACGGCTTCGGCGACTATGTCCTGAGTGTCGCGGGCGTCAGCAGCAGCATGATCCGCAACGGCAACTTCGGCAGTCTCGAGACGTTCTGGCAGTTCTTTGCGACGCCCACGCCCGCCTACATCGTCCATAGCGTCAATAACGGCGTGCTGGAGTACTACCGCGTGCCGCCGCCGGCGGGCACGGCCAATCAGGCCGTCGCCTATCAGGAAACCGGTGTCTCCCTGCCCCTGTCCGCGCCCGTCCTGGCGCAGTTCGACCTGGCCAACACGAGCACGACGCGCAAGCGCATCTCCGTGCTCATCCTGGACGCCGACTTCAGCGATCTCCACGTCTGCACGTTCTGGCTGGAGGCTGGCGCGCCGATGCGGACGTACCAGATGAAGACGCACACCACGGAGGTCTGGACGAACGCGGCGCTGTACTTCTATGCCGCGAGCGCCGGAAGCAACGGCGGCTTCTACCAGATCGACAACGTCTCGATGGCCTACGTGCCCGAGCAGGCCGCCGATCGCACGGACTGCGTCGATCCGACCGCGCCTGTAGCGCCCGGCGGCGCGAGCGGGCCGAACCTGCTGGTCAACGGCGACTTCAACACCGGCACGCTGCCGCCCTGGTTCACGTTCGGCACGATCACTACGCAGATCACGGCAGGTGTCCTGGAGTTCCTGAAGGCGTCGATCACGACGCCGGCGGGCGTCGTCGCGCAGCCGACCGGCCAGGTGATGACGATCGGCCAGATTCTGACGACGACGTTGCAGTTGGGGAACAGCAGCGCTGTCCGGAAGCGGGTGACCGTCATCCTGCACGACAGCGACTTCACCGACCTGGCCGCGTGCACGTTCTGGCTCGCGCCAGGGACTCCGCTTTCGGACTACGCGGTACGGATGTTCGCCACGCGGGCCTGGACGAACGCGATGGTGTCGGTCTATCCGGCCACGGTCGGTGTTCAGCAGTGGATCCTTCTCGACAACGTCACGTTCCAGCGCACGCCGGCGACCGCCATCGTCGGCACGGAGTGCATCGAGCCGGGTGGCGACAGCGCGGCGTTGGCAGAGGCTGCGCTACGTGCGCCCGCGGCGGACACTCTGGTGCGGACGGCCGTCTTCAGCCCGGGCGTGCCTGGTGACTCGGCCCCGGCCGCGGCGATCAGCACGATCACGGCCGGCCGTGGCCTGCTGCTCGCCGAGAAGATCGATCTGCGCGAGGTGACAGCCGCGACGCTGACGTTCGAATCCGTGCTGGCGGTTGCCGGGTCACGCGCGGTCGTGCAGGTCAGCGTCGATGGCATCAACTGGATCACGATCCACGACATGCCGGCGTCGGATGAGTGGGAGTCGTTCCAGATCGATCTGTCCGCGTTCGCGGGCGAAGTGATTCGCGTGCGGTTCGTGTTCGAGTCCGGCGCGACCGTCGATCTCGCGAGGTCAGAGGTCTGGCGGATCCGGAACCTGAGGGCGTCGGGCCGCTAGCCCGGCGCTGAGTCAAAGAGCGCGCTGGGCCCTTCGAGCGACGACCGATGACTTGATCGGCTCCGCAAGGACCTTTTCGTCCACGTCGGCGAGCTTTCATTGGCATAGACGATGGGGTGGTTGCCACAGCCGACGATCCCGGTTCCCCACATTGCCGCCCTGTCGCCCGTGGCCTTCTCCATGATCGTCACGAGAGTCTTGCAGTCGTCGTGACGATCGCCCTTCGCCGCCTTCTTCAGGAAGGCCGCGACGCTCGCTTTCGTCTTCTTCGTGATCACCTCAGGCATCGGTCCTGCTGTTCCCGAATTGTGATGACTGCCACGAACCCGCGTCCCTCGCCGCGCGCGGCCGCTCGTGTCCCTCTTCAGCCATTCGCAACCGCGGCGAAGAGCTGCAGGCGGAATAAACACATTATTGTCTGACCAGTTACTGAGCTGTCGCGATATTGCGTTGCCTCCAGCGGCTTGCGGCGCAGGTTTGTCGTTGCGCGTTCGTTGTCGTTCTTGGGGTAACTCCGGCCGTCCCCATGAGGTCTGGCCGCGTCCTCCGCTGCCGGGCGGCATGTCAATTGCACTAAG
>JANOGJ010000479.1:0-6192 GCA_031405995.1 Acidobacteriota bacterium | reverse complement strand
TGGTCGGGGCGAGTGGATTCGAACCACCGACCCCTCGGTCCCGAACCGAGTGCTCTACCAGGCTGAGCCACGCCCCGACAACCGAACTAGTCTACCCTACGTCCGACCCGCCAGCGAGAGCGTCAGCGCCTCAACGGCCGCCAATGCCTTGTGATCCGTCAGGTCCGGCTGGAGCGGCGTGACCGATACCCAGCCCTCCAGAATCGCCTGCCGGTCCGATCGCGCGTCGGGCTCCCAGTCGTCCTGCGCTTCTTCGATCCAGAAGTACGGCTTCTTGCGCGGATCCAAGCGCTGGGCGACTTTGGTGACGTGGTTGCGCCGCGCCTGCACGGTGACCCGCACGCCACGAATCGTTCCCCGCGGGACGTTGATATTGAGGAAGGTCCTGGACGGCAGGGGTGTCTCGAGCAGCGCGGCGGCCAGTTGCACGGCCGCCGCCGTCGCCGGGCCGAAGTCCCATTCGCCCGGCGTGGACTGCAGCGACACCGCGATGGCGGGGTAGCCCAAGAGCGCGCCTTCGAGCGCCGCCGCCACCGTGCCCGAATACGTCACATCGTCGCCGACGTTGAGGCCTTTGTTGATGCCGGACACGACGATGGCGGGCGGGCCCTCGAGGACCTCGTCGATCGCGATGTTGACGCAATCGGTCGGCGTGCCGTCGACGGAGTAGGCGTGATCGCCGACTTTCTCCAGGCGCAACGGCCGCCGCAACGTCAGCGCGTGCCCGACGGCGCTTGTCTCCGCCTGGGGCGCGACGATCGTGACCTCGCCGAGCGCCCCGAGCGCCGCGGCCAGCGCCGCGATGCCGGGAGAGAAGTAGCCGTCGTCGTTCGTGACGAGAATCTGTCGCACGGCCCTAGCTTATCAGGCCCGCAGAAACCACTTGCGGCGATACAGCAGCTCGAGCAGCGCATAGAGGTGTGTTGACGATGACCATGGCGGCCATCGTCAGCCCGCGAAAGACATCGACGGACACGAGTCGCACGGCGGCGCCAGTATAATCGGCCCTTCGAGGTGGCTGTGACCGCGAAACTCACTCTGGGCCTCGCCGTCGGTGCGGCCGCCGCGGTGGCGGCCGCGGTGGCCACGTCGGGGCGGCAGGCGACAACCCCGTCAGCGAACCTGACCGCCGTGCCCGGGATCAAGGTCGGGCACGTGACGCTTGCCGAGCGTCCGACCGGGTGCACGGTGATCCTGGTTGAGGCCGGCGCCACGGGTGCCGTGGATGTCCGCGGCGGCGCGCCCGGCACGCGCGAGACCGATCTGCTGGCACCGACCAACACGGTCGAGAAGGTCCACGCCATCGTCCTCGCGGGCGGAAGCGCCTACGGCTTGTCCGCCGCCGACGGCGTCATGCGTTACCTCGAGGAGAAGAAGATCGGCTACCCGACGAGCGGCGGACCTGTCCCGATCGTCCCGGCCGCGATCCTGTACGACCTCACCGTGGGCGGGCGCCCTGACATCCGGCCCGGCTCCGCGTGCGGCTACGAGGCGGCGCGCGCCGCGACCGCTGGCGCGATCCAGGAAGGATCGGTCGGCGCAGGCGCCGGCGCGACCCTCGGGAAGTTCGCCGGCGGGGGCCGCGCGATGAAGGGCGGCATCGGCTCGACCGCGTTCACGACGACGGCCGGCCTCATCGTCGGCGCGATCGTCGCGGTCAACGCGGCGGGCTCGGTCGTCGATCCGCGGACGGGCAAGCCCGTCGCCGGCGTGCGCACCGCCGATGGCAGGTCACTCGAGGATCCGTTCGCGCTGGTCCGGCGCGGCGTCCTCCAATCCGCCCCCGCCCGTGAGAACACGACCATCGGCGTCATCGCGACCAACGCCCGTTTGACCAAGGCGCAGGCGCAGAAGGTGGCGCAAATGGCGCACGACGGCATGGCGCGCGCCATCGTGCCGTCGCACACCCCGTCGGACGGCGACACGCTGTTCGTGCTGGCCACCGGCGGGCTCGCCGGCGACGCCAACGTCGGCACCCTCGGCGCCCTGGCCGCCGAAGCGGTGACCGACGCGATTCTTCGCGCGGTCCGCGCGGCGAAGGGCCTGCCCGGGTTCCCGGCGGTGTCGGACATCAAGTAACATCCGCGGGCCGGTGACGCTGCTCACGCTGCTCCTCCTCAGCTACTCGGTCGGCCTGATCGTCCTGGGCGTCTGGGTCGGGCGTCGCGTGCGCGGCACGGCGGACTTCTTCGTCGCCGGCCGATCGCTCGGCCCGGGCCTCATCTTCTGCACCTTCCTCGCCGCGAACCTCGGCGCGGGGACGACGGTCGGCGCGACGGGGTACGCGTATCGGGACGGCCTGGCCGCCTGGTGGTGGGACGGCAGCGCGGGACTGGGCTCGCTCGTGCTCGCGTTCTGGGTCGGACCGCGCATCTGGCGCGAAGCCAATCGGCTCGGCCTCTTCACGGTCGGCGATTTTCTCGAGCACCACTTCGGCCGCGGCGTCCGGGGCCTGGCCGCGATCATCATCTGGGGCGTGAGTTTCTTCATCCTCTGCGCGCAGTTGCGCGGCGCCGGCGAAGTGCTGGAGCGGGTCGCGGGCATCCCCCTCAACCTCGGCGCCTTCTTTGCCGCCGCCGGCACGGTCGCCTACTTCGTCGCCGGCGGCCTCATCAGCGCCGCGCGCGTGAACCTCGTCCAGGTCGTCGTCATGCTGGTCGGCTTCACGCTGGCGGTTCCGTTCGTCGCGGGCTCCGTCCCCAGCGTACCGGCGCTCGCGGCCGATACGTCCTTCTGGCGCGGCTCGAGCGTCGGCTGGCACACGCTGCTGCTCCTCGGCCCCGCGTTTTTTCTATCGCCCGGATTAATCCAGAAAGGCTTCGGCGCGCGCGATGCCGACGCCCTCCGGCGTGGCGTGGCCTGGAACGGGTTCACGCTGATGGCGTTCGCCTGCCTCCCGGTCGTCTTCGGACTGGTCGCGCGCGCGCTGCATCCGGATCTCGCGAGGCCGGAAATGGCCTTGCCGGCGCTGCTCGCCCTGGATGTGCCACCAGTCGTGGGCGCCTTCGGTCTGATGGCGGTGCTCTCCGCGGAGATCAGCACCGCGGACGCTGTGCTCTACATGCTCGCGACATCAGGCGCGCGTGACTTCTACAAGGGCTTCCTGCGGCCGTATGCCTCCGACACCGAGGTTCTCCGCGTCGCGCGGATCCTCGCCGTGGTCGGCGGGCTCGTCGGCTTCGCGCTCACGTTCGTGTTCGACAGCATCGGCGAAGCGCTGCGTCTCTTCTATTCGCTGATGGTCGTCACGCTCTTCACGCCGATTCTGGGCGGCTTACTGCTGCCGCGCGCGGGACGCTGGGGCGCGCTGGCGTCCATGCTCGTCGGCGTCGCGACCTTCGCGACGATCCAGATCGTCACGAACGGAGCGGGTTATGGCTGGGCGGAGCCCCACTTCATCGGGCTGTGCGCCAGCGCCCTCACCTATCTGATTCTTGCGGTGTTTTGATTACTTGATCCGGTCGATCAAGTCGCCGACGCCCTGGCCGGTGATCGGCTCGTCGTCGACGAACGCCAGGCCGCTCAGGTAGAGCGGCGGCGCGCTCGCGGTCGAGGCATTTCGGCAGTGCATGACCTTGCCCCGCAGCAACACGGTCGAGCTGTCGCCCAGCGTCAGTCGGAACTCGTGAACCGCGTCCATCGGAAACGGGACCGGCGTCTCGATGGCCATGCCGCCCAGGCTGATCTCCCGAACGGTGACGGGGACGCCCAGCGAGATCGCCTGGCCGTGGACGCGGCCGAGGATTTCGATCCGAGGTGACGTGCGGCGCTCGCTCGTCACAGTGCCTGCTGCCGTGTCATGGGCATCCTCGTCATCATTACCGGCGCAACAGCGCGCTCGACGTCGCTCGCAATCCGAACAGGCGGCGCAGCCGGCTCACGAACGAGCCATCCTGGCCTTGTCGATCGGCCTCGACCAGCGTCTCCAGGCACTTCGCCACGCTCGGCGCGACGGAGATCCCGAGCCGCCGGGCCGACGCCGGCACGGACGCCTGCGTGCCCCGCCACACCAGCACGGCTCCGGCCTTTGAGTCGAGCACGATGTCGAGGCAGTTGTCCGGACGATCGTCGATGACGACATCCAGATCCAGCGCCTCGGCGATGCACCCGCGCGATCCGTGGACGACGAAGACGCTGGGCATGACGAAGCCCTTCCGCTCCAGCCAGCGTTGGCTCTGGCGCTGGACCGTCCGGCCCGCCGCCTGCGGCCGGCTCGTGAGGAAGATCACTTCCCAGCGCCGCTCCTCGGCAATGGCCGCCAAGCGCCGAATGGCGCCGTCTTCGATCTCGTCGAGCGTCTCCCAGAAATTCTCGACCGAGGCCAGCCGCCCCCAAATCTCATCCGACTGGCGCGGCGACACGACGAGATCCGCCTCGACGACCGGGCCAGGCGCGGCCGGCTCGTCCAATGGGCGCCGATGCCCGTCGGGCGGCGACGCGCCGACCTCCGGCGCTTCGATGACGGTGCGGTCGAGTTCAGGGTACAGCTCAATGGCGGTGGCCACGAACGCGCCGTGGAGGTCCGCCAGCACGCCGTCGAGATCACAACCGAGGCGCATCGACCGGAGCATACTCCTTCCGTTCGTACGGGGCGAAGTAGTACGCATGACGCGCGATGTCCGCCCGGTTCAAGATGGCGCCGACGATCTTCGCGCGCGCCTGAACGAGTTGGTCGATGGCGTTCTGCGCGTTCCGACGCGGGATCATTTCGGCGCCGACGACGAAGACGACGCCGCTCACCGCGTGGGCGACGACGGCCGCGTCCGTCACGGCCATGACGGGCGGCGCGTCGACGACGATCCAGTCGAATTGCGCGCCGAGTTCCTCCATCAGCCGCTCGAATCGTGGCGAGCCGAGGAGCTCCGCCGGGTTCGGCGGCACGTGCCCGGCCGGCAGCACCCAGAGGAACGGGTTATCGGTGGGCCGCAGCGCGCCTGTGAGCGGCGCCGTGCCGACGAGCACGTTCGACAGGCCCGGCTCCTGATCGACGCCGAACACTTCGTGAATCCTGGGCCGGCGCATGTCGGCGTCGATGACGACCGTGCGCAGTTCCGCCTGGGCGAGCGCCACGCCCAGGTTGCTCGACATGACGGTCTTGCCCTCGCTTGGCGCCGTGCTCGTCACCATGAGACTCCGCGCGCCGTCCGCCGCCGAAGAAAAAATCACCGCCGTCCGGACGGCCCGCATCGCTTCGCTGAAGGCGGGCGGGACGCCGCGGCTGATGAGCAGCCCCGCGCCTTTCGCGTGCCGATCCGACACGGCCGGCACCAGCCCCAGGAACGGGAGGCGCAAGTGTGTCTTGACGTCGTCCGGGTTCTTGATCCGGCTGTCCAGGTACTCCGTGCCGAACGCGAGACCGATCGCCAGGAGCGACGCCGTCAGCAGGGCCACCGCGAGGTCGCGGCTGCGATTCGGCAGCACGGGCCGGCGCGGCACCTCGGCAGCCTCGATGATCTGCACGCTCGGCCTCGACGGATCGGCGCTCGCCCCGGGTTCCTTCGCGCGTTGGACGAGGTCCTCGTAGATCTGGCGGTGGCTGATGACGTCGCGCTCGAGGGCGACGTACTCGACGAGCCCGCGGTCCTGCGCGAGCCCCTCGGCGGTCACCGCGTCGAGCTGCTTCTGCATCGCGTCTTCGCGGGCGCGCGCGGCGAGGAACGCCGCGCGAACGGACTGCATCGCGCGGTCGATCTGGCCCTGGAGCTGGCCGGTCCGGGCCGTGACCGCGGCATTGAGACGCTGCCGATCCTCCCGGTCCGGGCTGTAGCCCGCCGCCGCGAGGTGCGTGTCCTTGGTGCGCAGCTCGACAATCTCGGCCCAAAGCCGCTGCGCCGCCTCGTCGGAGCGGCCGAGCGGAAACGCGTCGAGGCCGTCGGGATGCCGGCGGAGCTCCGCCCATCGCTCGAGGACCGCCTCCTGCTCCAACCGGCTCGTGCGCGCGCGCGTCAACTCCGCGCTGGCGTCGGCCAGCTTCCGCGCGCTCACGCTGGCCTGGCGCGCCGCGACCGGCGGCGTGCCGTGCTGCTCGGTGTAGCGCTGCAGGACCAGCTCGCTGTCGTCGAGCGCACGCCGCTGATCCTGGAGCCGGCTGCTCAGGAAGTCGATGGCCGCCTTCGACCCGAGGACTTGATCCGTCTGGCCCTGCTCGATGTAGCGCTCGGACAACGCGTTGGCGGCCTTGGCCGCGAACAC
>JANOGJ010000437.1:0-5387 GCA_031405995.1 Acidobacteriota bacterium | reverse complement strand
GGAGCAGATCTCGGCTCTGCGCTTCGATGGACGGAAGTAAGCGGTCGCTGGTCTACGCCGCCGCCATCATCGGGCTGGCGCTGCGGCTCGCCTTCGCATTTGGCTACTGGGTCGGCGAACCGCTGACGCGCGACGAGCGCGAGTACCTCTCGCTCGCGCGCAGCGTCGCCGCGGGCGACGGCTTCGTGTACGACGCCGACCTGCGGAGCGGCCAGGGCGATCCGTTCGGCCGTCCGCCGGGCTACCCCGCGTTCATCGCGGTCGTCGCCGGCGCGCGTGGTGTCGATGCCGACGTGCCGGCGTCCGTGCGAATCGCACAGGCCGCCATCGGCGCGCTCGGCGTCCTGCTGGTGGCCGCCCTCGCCGGCCGGATCGCGGGGCCGCGCGCGGCCGTCGCCGCCGCGTTCATCGCGGCCTGCTATCCACCGCTCGTCGCGATCAGCGCGCGCGCGTTCAGCGAGGCGATCTTCTGGCCGCTCGGCCTGGCCGTGGCCTGGCTCTTCGATCGCACGGCGGTAGACCCGCGGCGAGGCGCGGTCCGGGGACTGGCCTGCGGCGCGCTGGCCGGCCTCGCGGTGCTCGTGCGCCCCGGCATGCTGTTCTTTTTGCCGCTCGCCGCGGCCTGGCTGCTCTGGCGGCGCCAGTCGATGGCCGGCTTCGCCTGCCTGCTCGGCGCGGCGCTCGTCATCGGGCCGTGGACGGCCCGCAACTACGCGCACTACGGCCGGTTCGTCCTGGTGGCCTCCGAGGGCGGCGTCACGTTCTGGACCGGCAACCATCCGCTCGCCCGCGGGGACGGCGACCTGGCCGCCAACCCGGAGCTCGCGCGCGCGAAACAGGCGCTGCGACAGCAGCACCCCGGCCTGACCGAAGAAGCGATGGAGCCCGTCTACTACCGCGAGGCGTTCGACTGGATCCGTGCGCACCCGATCGCGTGGCTCGGTCTCGAAGCGAAGAAGCTCTTTTATCTCGTCGTGCCGATCGGGCCCTCGTACACGCTGCACTCCCCGCGGTACTACGCCGCCTCGGCGATCCCGTACGCCCTGCTCCTGCCGTTCGTGTTCGTGGGTCTCAGGCGGAAAGGCGCGGACCACGCGCGGGCGCCGGGACTCTGGCTGCTCGGTGCCTCGGCGATCGCGGTGTGCCTGGTGTTTTTTTCGTCCGAGCGCTTCCGGATTCCGGTGATCGATCCCGCCCTGATTGTCGCCGCCGGAGCGGCGTGGGCCTCGGGCCGTTCCGAGGAGCCGGTCGCATGACCTTGCTCGTCGTCCTGCCCACCTACAACGAACGGCCCAACATCGAGCGGGTGGCGGAGGGCATCCTGCAGCACGACTGGGCGCGGCTGCTCGTCGTCGATGACGCGTCGCCGGACGGCACCGCCGACGCCGCGCAGGCGCTCGGCGCGCGCTATCCCGGTCGCGTCGAGGTGCTGCGGCGCCACGGCCCGCGCGGCCTGGGCCTCGCCTACGTGGACGGCCTCGCGCGCGCGCTTCAGAGCGGCGCCGAGGCGATCGGCCAGATGGACGCGGACCTCTCGCATAACCCGAGTCATCTGCCGGCGCTCCGAGAGGCGCTCGCGCGCCACGATCTCGTCATCGGATCGCGGTACGTCGCCGGCGGCGGCGTGGTGAACTGGCCCGTGCATCGCATCGCGCTCAGCGCGTTCGCGAACCGCTACATCCGCGCGATCACCGGTCTCGGGACGCGGGACTGCACGAGCGGCTTTCGCGTGTGGCGGCGCGAGGCGCTTGCGGCGCTCCCGCTGGCGAACGCGCGCGCCAACGGCTACGCCTTTCTGACGGAGATGCTCTATCAGGCCGCACGGCAGGGCTGCCGCATCGCCGAGATCCCCATCATTTTTGTGGAGCGGCAGGAGGGTTATTCGAAGGTCTCGAAGCGCGTGCTGTTCGAATCGCTGATGACGCCCTGGCGCCTTATCCTCCGCGGCGGTCGTGTGCGCCGGCCGCCCGCGCCCTGACGCCATGCGCCACGTGGTCGTGATGATCGCGACGTCCTACCCCCGCTTTCCCGGCGACGGCGTGGGCAGCTTCATGGAGCCGATCGCGAAGGGCGTGGCCGCCCGCGGCCACGAGGTCCACCTGGTCGCGCCCTGGCATCCGGCGATCACCCGCGCGCCGGTCGAGGACGGTGTCCGGTTTCACTTCTTCAAGTACGCGCCGTTCGCCTCGCTCTCGGTGTTCGGCTACGCCGAGGGCCTTCGCGCGGACACCGCCTTGAAGCCGGCGGCCTGGGCGTCGGCGCCGCTCGCGATGGGGGCAGGCTGGTGGACCGTGCGGCGCGTCGCCTCCAACGTGGGCGCCACCGTGATCCACGGTCACTGGGTCGTCCCGGGCGGCGTCCTGGCCGCGCTCGCGCGCGGCGGACGTCCGCTCATCGTGAGCGCGCATGGGTCAGACGTGTTCGTGGCCGAACGGGTCCGCCTGGCGCGACGGGCCGCCCGGGCCGTGTTCGCGCGCGCCACCTGGATTACGGCCTGCAGCGACGACCTTCGGCAGCGCGTGATCGCCCTCGGCGCGCCCGTCGAACGCACCGAGACGGTTCCGTACGGCGTGGACACGACGCGGTTCGCCCCGAACGCCGAGACCCGGCGCGCCGTCCGCGCCCGTCTCGGCGTCGGTGAGGCGCCGCTCGTCGCCGCCGCCGGTCGCCTGGTGCACAAGAAAGGCTTCGAGTTCCTGATCGATGCCGCGCGCCTCCTGCGCCAGGATCACCCGGCGCTGCGCGTGGTCATCGCCGGCGAGGGCGACCTGGCGGCCGCACTCGCCGGTCGCGCGGCGGGCGATGCCGGTGTCCGCTTCCTGGGCCGCCAGACGCAGGACGAGGTGGCGCAATTGGCGGCCGCGGCCGATGTCTTCGTGGTCCCGTCCGTGCACGACGAAGCGGGCAACGTGGATGGCCTGCCGAACATCGCCCTCGAGGCGATGGCCGCCGCCGCGCCCGTCGTGGCCACCACGGTCGGCGGCCTGCCGCAGGCGATCGACGACGGCGTCACGGGCCGGCTGGTGCCGGAGCAGGATGCGCGCGCGCTCGCGTCGGCCATCGCCGACCTCGTCGCCGATCCAGCCCGCGCGCGCGCGCTGGGCGCCGCCGGGCGCCGCAAGGTCGAGCGCGATTTCGGCTGGGCCGCCGTCGCCGCGCGTTTCGAAGCGGCGTACGACCGTGCGATGATTCGGCCATGACCGGCGAGTACCGGGCCTTCTATCGCGGCCGGCGCGTCCTCGTCACGGGCGGCCTCGGGTTCATCGGGTCGGCGCTCGCGCGCCAGCTCGTCGATCTCGGCGCCGACGTCCACGTCATCGATGCGATGATTCCGGGCTCCGGCGGCAACCGCTTCAACCTTGCCGACGTGGACGACCGCGTGCGCGTCACGGTCGCCGACATTCGCGACGCCGCCGCGATGGACTCCGCCGTCGCGGACCGCGAGGTGATCTTCAACCTCGCGGGCCAGGTCAGCCACATCGACAGCCTGCGCGATCCGCACACGGACCTCGAGATCAACTGCCGCGGGCAGCTCATCCTGCTCGAGGCCTGCCGCGCGCGCAATCCGGCGACGCGCGTCGTCTACGCCGGCACCCGCCAGATCTACGGCCGGCCCGACCGCCTGCCCGTGGACGAATCGCATGTCGTGCGGCCGACCGACGTCAACGGCATCAACAAGGCCGCGGGCGAGGCGTACCACATTGTTTACAGCAACGTCTTCGGCATTCGCGCGTGCTCGCTGCGCCTGACGAACGTGTACGGCCCGCGGCAGCTCATCAGCCACAACCGGCAGGGCTTTATCGGCTGGTTCATCCGCCTCGCACTCGAGGGCGGCGAGATCCAAATCTACGGCGACGGCTCGCAGCTGCGTGATTTCGTGTTCGTGGAGGATGCGGCGGATGCCTTTCTCCGCGCCGGCGCGCACGACGGCGTCGACGGCGGTGTGTTCAACGTCGGCGGGCACGAGCCCATCGCGCATCGCGATCTGGTGCGGATGTTGATCGAGGAGGCCGGCCAGGGATCGGTCCGGTTCGTCGAGTGGCCCGAGGAGAAACGCCGGATCGACATCGGGTCCTTCTATTCGGACTCCTCGAAATTCGAGCGCGCGACGGGGTGGCGGCCGGCTGTCGACCTGCGGCCCGGCCTTCGGCGGACGCTCGCCTACTACCGCGCCAACCTCGCCCACTACCTGGATCCCGTGGGACAGCGTCGGGCATGACGCGCCGCGTGCCCTTCATGTCGCTCGTGCCGGGCTCGGACGCCGCGGACGTGCGCGCGGCCATCGACCGGGTCCTCGCCTCCGGCTGGTTCATCCTCGGCCCTGAGGTCGAGGCGTTCGAGGCCGAGTTCGCCGCGGCCTCGGGCGCCCCGCACGCGGTCGGCGTCGGCACGGGCACCGATGCCCTGGCGCTCGCGCTTCGCGCCGCCGGCATCGGACCGGGCGACGAGGTCATCACCGCGCCGCTCTCGGCGGCGTATTCGGCGCTCGCAATCATGATGGCCGGCGCGACGCCGGTCTTCGCCGACATCGACGCGGATCGGTTGACGATGGACCCGGCGGCGGCAGCGGCGGCGGTGACGCCGCGCACGGCCGCGATCCTGCCGGTGCACCTGTATGGCCAGCCGGCGGACATGCCGGCGTTCGAGGCGCTGGCCGCGCGGCACGGCTTGGCCGTGATCGAGGACGCGTGCCAGGCGCACGTCGCGACGTCGGCCGGACGGCCGGTCGGGTCGTTCGGCGTCGCCGGCGCGTTCAGCTTTTATCCGACGAAGAACCTTGGCGCGCTCGGCGACGGCGGCGCGGTGATCACGCGGGACCAGGCGCTCGCGGATCGCATCAAGCGGCTGCGCAACGGCGGCCAGACGGCCCGCTACCGCCACGTCGAGTTCGGCGTGAACAGCCGGCTGGACGAGTTGCAGGCGGCGATTCTCCGAGCCCGCCTGCCGCGGCTGCCGGGCTGGACCGCGCGGCGCCGCGCGCTCGCCGCGCGTTATCGCCTGGGGCTCGCGGGCGCGCGCGTCGTGGTGCCCCCGGAACGCGACCCGGGGCACGTCTACCACCTCTTTCCGATCACGACCCCGCGGCGCGATGCGCTGCAGGCGCATCTCGCCGACCGCGGCATCGGCACGCTCGTGCACTATCCGATCGCGATTCCGAGCCAGGACGCGATGCGCGGGATCGCCTCGGGGCCATGCCCGGTCGCTGAACGGATCGCTGCCGAGGTGTGCTCCCTGCCGCTCCATCCGAACCTGGCCGACGAGGACGTGGATGCCGTGGTCGCCGCCATTCATGAGTGGCGATGATTCGTGTCCTCGTCACGGCCGCCGTCGTCGCCTACCTGCCCGGCGCCCTGCTTTTTCGGCTGCCTGTGCTGGATCGCGGCCGC
>JANOGJ010000403.1:0-2650 GCA_031405995.1 Acidobacteriota bacterium | reverse complement strand
CGCGCACAAACGACGATGCTAGCATGCAGGGCGGGTTCAGAGTTCATGGTTCACGGTTCACGAACGACGAAGACCAAGACGAAGACCAAGACAAAGGCACACCGCGCCGGCGTCGATGCCCGTGCCGCGCGCGCGGCCGCGTCGTTCGCGAAGCTGGTGCGGCTGATGGCCACGCTACGGTCGAAGGATGGCTGTCCGTGGGATCGCCGCCAGACGCGTGAGTCGCTGCGGCACTTTCTCCTCGAGGAAACCTACGAGGCGCTCGACGCGATCGACCGCGGCGACGCCGCGGACCTCGCCGAGGAACTGGGCGACGTGATGTTCCAGTGCGTGTTCCACGCCCAGGTGGCGGCTGAGGCCGGCGAGTTCGAGATCGCCGACGCGCTCGACAGTATCAACGCCAAACTCGTGCGCCGGCATCCGCATGTGTTCACAGCCACGGGCGCGACGCTCTCGGGGGCGGCGCGACGCCTCGCCGGCTTGCGCGAGCCCCAGGCGGTGCTCGAACAGTGGGAGCGCCTCAAGGCCGGCGAGCAGGCCGCGTCGGGTCAGAAGAGCCGCCTCCTCTCGGGCATCCCGCGCGCCATGCCCTCGCTGCAGCGCGCCCACGAAATCGGCACCCGCGTCGCCGCCGTCGGCTTCGACTGGACCCACGCCGCCGACGTCGTCGGCAAAATCGAGGAGGAAGTCCGCGAGCTGCGGGCGGCCGTCGGCGAGAGTCCGGCCCGCGCGGCCGAGGAGATGGGCGACCTGCTCTTCTCGATCGCGAGTCTCGCCCGCAAACTCGGCCTCGAACCGGAATCGGCGCTGCGCCAGGCCAACGACAAGTTCACCGGCCGGTTCGACGCGCTCGAGGGCCTCCTCGAGGCCGAGGGCCGATCGGTCCACGAGGCGCCCGTCGCCGACATGGAGGCCGCGTGGCAGCGCGTCAAGACGCGAAGCGCAGCACGCCCACCGTCCACGACCGCCCGCCGGCCGTCCGCACCCGCGCCGACACGCCGTCGGTCTCGACCGTGACGAACCCGTCCTGATCCGTGCGAAACACCTCGGCGCCGATCGCCGCGAAGCGCGCGAGCACCGCGGGCGCCGGGTGCCCAAAGAGGTTGCCGCGGCCGACACTGATGAGCGCCACCTGCGGGCGATACGCCTCCACGAAGGCGGCGGCGCTCGACGTCCGGCTGCCGTGATGCCCGGCCTTGAGCATCCGAATCGGCGCGAGGCCCGCCGGGTCCAGCCGCGCCCGCTCGAACTCCACCCCGGCGTCTCCCGTGAGCAACAGCTCGACGTCGCCGTAGCGCACGCGGAGCACGACCGAGTCATCGTTGCGGACGCGCTGCCGCTCCCAGTCCGGCGCCGGCGGGTGCCAGACGTCGATCGAGACGCCGCCGACCTCGAGCGCGTGGCCCGCCCGCACGGTGCGCCAGACGATGCCGCGCGCGCGGGCAGAGTCGCGAAGGGCCTGGAGGGACCGGTCGCGCGGGACCGGAATCCCCTCCCAGATCTCGCGCGGGTGAAGGTCGGCCACGACGGCGGGTGCGCCACCGATGTGGTCCAGGTCGCCGTGAGTCACCGAGAGCCAGTCGATGCGGCGGCTGCCCAGCGCCCACACCGCCGGGACGACGACCCGCGCGCCGAGATCAAATGATCCAGGCCCGCCTCCGGCGTCTACGAGCAGCGCATGTCCGCTTGGAAACTGGACGAACAGCGCGTCGCCCTGACCGACGTCCAGCAACGTCAGCCGCACGTGTCCGGCGAATGGCCGCATCCGGCCGGTCAGAGGTGACCAGGCAATGACCGCGAGTGTGGCCGCGGCCGTCACCACGGCCGCGCGGCGCGCGGCGGGACGAGGCGAGGCAAGGAACACCGCCCACGCAGTGTAATACGCCACCGTCCAGCCGATGGCCATGGGCGGTGCGCGCCATGAAAGCCAGGGCGCGACGTCGACGAGGCGCGCCGATCCGACAAGCACGTCAGCCGCGACGCGCGTGACACCGGCCGCGACGGCGGCCGCGTCCGGCCACCAACTGCCTGCGACGGCCACCGCGAGGCCTCCGACCTGGACGACGGCCATCGCGGGAATAGCGACGAAGTTCAGGACGATCCCCGCCAGGCTCACCCGCGCGAAGACGGCGGCGCCGATGGGCAGGAGGGCGACCTCCGCGGCGACCGACGCGGCAAGCAGTAGAAGCGCGGGACGCCCGACCCAGCGCGCCGTGCCGCCGCGCGCCGTCGCCCATGTGCGAGGCGCGGCCCACGTCGTGAGCCGGCCCGCGCCCAGGACGATGCCGAGCGTCGCGCCGAACGACAGCCACGCGCCGACGTCCACAACGGTCAGCGGATCGACGAGTGTGACGACGACGGCGACCAGGCCGAGGACGTGGACTGCGCGGGGCACCAGTCCGGCCAGGCCGACGGCCAGGTAAAGACAGGCGGCGACGACCGCCCGCGTGACGGAGGCATCGGGGCCGACGACCCAGCCGTAGGCCAGGACGATCAGCATCACGGCCACGGCGCGCACGCGAGGCGCGCGCGCGAACGGCGCGACGAGGCCGAACGCGAGGGCGGCGATGAGCGCGACGTTGCCGCCCGAAATCGCGATGACGTGATACGTCCCGGCCTCCTGCAGCCGGCGCTCGACGACGTCGGAGAG
>JANOGJ010000389.1:0-1577 GCA_031405995.1 Acidobacteriota bacterium | reverse complement strand
CCAGACCGGGCCGGAGCTCAAACGGCGAGCCGTTCATGCGCGCCCGTCGCGCGGCGGCGCGGGCCGCTCGGTCGAGCAGTCGCTCGCGTGCGAGGCGCGTCAACAACGCCGGCGCATCGGGGACCGCGCTGAGGAGGCGCGCCATCCAGTCGTCCCGGGTCGCGAGATCGGGCAGGAGGAGCGCGCGGCCCGGCGCGTCGATCGCGCGGCCCTCGAGCGTCTGACGGAACAGCTCGGCGGAGGCGCGCGTCGGCACGATGACGGCCCGGCGCCGGGCGGCGAGCGGCGGGCCCGAGAGGGCGCGCTCGACCAGGGCGTCTCGAAACGCGGCGAGGTCGCGCGCGCGGATCAGCGTGCGGCGTTGCATGACCGTACCGCTCGCGTCACTGAATCTTTGGCGGATAGAGCCGGACGACCATCTGGTCGCGCACATGCGCCGCGAGCAGCAAGGCGCCCGCGGCCGCGGTCGACGCCTCGCGATCGAGCTGCGCGTTGCCGGTCGTCACGGCCAGGCGACGGCGGTTGCACGCCTCGGTAGCCAGGTGCACCGCGCTCACGAGCGTGGCGTGGACGTCGGTCAGATCGTCGGGCGGCGTGAGGGCGGCCAGGTCGGCGCCGAGCGCCCGCAGGCGCGTGCCGGCGCGCACGAGCCGCTCGTACGCCGTGAACTTGCCGTCGCGCACGAAGTTCAGAATCGGAAGGAGACCGTCGAAGCCCGACATCACCGGCCGCGCCTGACGCTCGTACTCGAGGAGGCTGCGCCGGACGAGGGCGTAGCGATCCAGAGCCAGCCGATGGGCGCGCACGGCCTCGAGCCGGGCATCGAGCATCCCTTCAAGCGCCGCCACCTGCTGCGGCCGCCGCCCACCGAGGGCCCGGTCGCGGTCGGCCAGCGACGTCCGGAGCGCGCGAACGGACTCGAGATCGCCCCGGCGCACGGCCGCGTCGGCGCGCGGGAGGAGGTCGGCCGCGAGCACGCGGTACGCCGCGTCGGCGGCCAGCTCGGCGTCGAGGTCTTTCTTGAGGCCGTCCTTGAGGTCTTCGGCGCCGACTTCGCGTTCGAGCACGGCGGTCGCGGCGCGGAGCACCGCCATGCGCTCTTCGCCGATGTCAGTCGCGGCCGCGGCGGCGCGGGCCAGCACGATCGAATCGCGGAGGGTGGGAACGGGCAGGATCGGCTCCGCCACGGGCGCAGCCGGCCCGGCGCGTAGGTCGAGCGCAAACCGCGACTCCCCCGCCGCCGCTCGCAATTCAGCGATCACCTGGTCGAACAGCCCCGCCAGCTCCCGGATGTCCGGCGCGCGGTAGTAATGATGATCGGCCGACCAGGTGAGCAGGCGCCGCTTGGCCTCCTCGGCCAGGTCGAGGCGCCGTTTCGGCTCCTCGACAGCGGCGATCTGGTCGAGCGCGCGCTGAACCTCGGCCGTCATCGCGGCGTAGTCGGCCTCGCCGCGTGTGGCCGCGTAGTGCGCGGCCCGCAGGGTGGCCGCATACCGCTTTGTGCGATCGAGATCCACCGACGGCATCGGCAGGCTCATCATCTGCAACGCGGGTGTGCCGGCCTGACCGCCCACGAG
>JANOGJ010000362.1:0-2381 GCA_031405995.1 Acidobacteriota bacterium | reverse complement strand
GCCAGCCGTTCGCCGCCCTGTGGGCCGGCGTAGAGATCCACGCGGAGCGCCAGTCGCTGCGCGTACGCATACGCCACCCCCTCGATCGCCCCGCCGCGACGCAGACCCTCGAGGGCACGCTCAATACATACGAACCCGAGCACAAGACCTTCGTCAACGTCTACGAAGGCGACGCGCTGACGCAGGCCGTGCTCGATCGCGGCCGCGCGCGGCTCGAGTACTTCGCCGGGACCCGGCAAGGCGCTGCGGCCGTCGTCAGGAAGTTCATCCCCGCCGGCGTACGACACATTCTGTTCGGCCCGGACCACGTGCTCTTTCTCGTCGGTCTGATGCTGCTCGGCGGTTCCCTCAAGCGCCTGGCGCTCATCGTCACGGGCTTTACGATCGCGCACAGCCTCACGCTTTCGCTCGCCGCGCTCAACCTCTTCAGTCCTCCGGCGTGGTTGATCGAGCCGGCAATCGCGCTGAGCGTGGTCTATGTGGGAGCCGACAATCTACTCACCCGGCAGGGCCGGGACTTTCGGGCGTGGATTGCCCTGGTGTTCGGCTTCATTCACGGCTTCGGATTTGCCTACGTGCTGCGCGAGATGGACCTGCCGCGCCGCGCGCTTGGGTGGTCGCTGTTCTCGTTCAACGTGGGTGTCGAGGCCGGCCAACTCGTCGTCGTGGCGGTCGTGGCGACGGCCCTTGCCGCCCTGCGCGCGCGAAGTGAGAGGCTGAGCCGCCAGGTCGTCGTGACCGGCTCGGTCGCCGTGATCGCGATTGGCGCGTACTGGTTCATTCAGCGTATCGTGTCCCTCGGAGGTTCGTGATGAAGCGAGGACTCGTGCTCGGTGCCCTGGTCGTGGTGGGTGCCCTCTCAATGGGCGTCGCGGCCTGGCAGGCCCCTCAGGCTGCCCTGACCGTCGACAAGGTGAAGGACAACCTGTTCGTGCTCAAGGGCGGGGGCGGCAACACGGCCGTGTTCGTGACGACCGACGGCGTGGTCGTCGTCGACGCGAAGAATCCGGGCATGGGCCAGCCGATTCTCGACAAGATCAAGGAGCTCACGCCGAAGCCCGTCACCATGCTGATCAACACGCATACGCATGGCGATCACGTCAGCGGCAACGTCCAGTTTCCCGCCACGGTGGACGTCGTCGTGCAGGAGAACACGAAGACGAACATGGAGAAGATGCCGATCTTCAAGGAGCACAACAACGCCGGCATGGCGAAGCGCACCTTCACCGACCGGATGACGATCGGCAAGGGCGCCGACCAGATCGATCTCTATTACTTCGGCCGCGGCCACACCAACGGCGATGCGTGGATCGTGTTCCCGGCGCACCGCATCGTCCACTCCGGAGACATCTTCGCGGGCAAGTCCGTGCCGCTCATCGATCCCAACAACGGCGGCAGCATGCTGGAGATGCCGGCGACGCTGAAGCAGGCGCACGACGGGCTGATCAAGAACGTCGATCAGATCATCAACGGCCACACGCCGGCGCAGACGACCATTGCCGACCTGAAGGAGTTCGCCGATTTCAACCAGGACCTCGTGGACTGGATGCGTGCGGGCCTCAAGGCCGGCAAGACGCCAGAGCAGCTCGTCGCGGAGTGGAAGCTGCCGGAGAAGTACAAGGGCTATTCGTCCACCGTCGGCCAGATGATGGGCGGACTGCTAGGACGGATTCAGTTATTGCAGAAAGAGATTCAGTAGTTATTTCAGAATCTCGGACAGGAACTGGCCGGTGGCGGAGTTTTTTGACTTCGCCACCTGCTCCGGCGTGCCTTGCGCCACGACACGGCCGCCGGCCCCGCCGCCTTCCGGGCCAAGATCGATCAACCAGTCGGCCGACTTGATCACGTCGAGGTTGTGCTCGATGACGACGATCGTGTTGCCCTGATCGACGAGGCGCATCAGCACGTCGAGCAGTTTCTTCACGTCCTCGAAATGGAGTCCCGTCGTCGGCTCGTCGAGGATGTAGAGCGTGCGCCCGGTGCCGCGCTTCGACAGCTCGCGCGATAACTTCACGCGCTGCGCCTCACCACCGCTGAGCGTGGTCGCCGACTGCCCCAGCGTGATGTAGCCGAGGCCGACGCTCTGCAGCGTGCGCAGCTTCATGGCGATCGGCGGGAAGTTCTCCAGGAGCGGCAGCGCCTGGTCGACGGTCAGCTCGAGCACGTCGGCGATCGACTTGCCGCGGTACTTGATCTCCAGCGTTTCGCGGTTATAGCGCCGCCCTTTACACTGCTCGCACGTCACGTAGACGTTCGGCAGGAAGTGCATCTCGATCGCGATCACCCCGTCGCCCTGGCACGCTTCGCAGCGTCCGCCCTTGACGTTGAAGGAGAAGCGCCCCGGCTTGAAGCCGCGGGTGCGCGCTTCGGGCACCATCGCG
>JANOGJ010000350.1:0-1594 GCA_031405995.1 Acidobacteriota bacterium | reverse complement strand
CTTTCGCGTGCTGTGCTGTCGATTCCTTGGGCCGCAGTTCATGTCGTCCGTCCCGAGGATGTCCCCAACAAGCTCTGGCTCTATCCGTGTGCCTTCAGTGCCGCCCAGCAAGACTTCGGCAATCGCCTTCTCAACGCGTCCTCATTCGTGGTCATGCCGAGCGCGGTTTCCCGCATGAGTTGGAACCTGATCTTCGATGCCCGTCGCGCTGCCGGGAAATACGCTTTACAGCATCAGGAGGATCTCGACCTCGATCCCCGCCTGAACCCGCCCTCGCGCTAGAGTCACGACGCGCGGAATCAGTACTTCGTCTGACTTGGATCGACGCGATCGATCCACGCCAGGATGCCGCCCTTGAGGTTCTTCACGCGCGTGAAGCCGCGCTCACGGAGCAGCGCGACCGCCTTGGCGCTCCGTCCGCCCATCTTGCAGTGGACGACGAGATCGGGCGCGCCGGGGCCCTCGGGTAGCTCGGCGAGTCGCTTGCCCAGCTCGCCCAACGGGATGAGCGTCGACCCGGGCAGCCGGCAGATGTCGTACTCCGTCTTCTCTCGGACGTCGAGGATCCAGACCGCGTCGCCGCGATCGAGCCGTGCCTTCAGCTCCTCGACCGTGGTCTCGAACTCCGGTGGCAGCGCGGGCGCGGCGCCGGGCCGCGTCGCCGGCGTGATCCCACAGAACTGCTCGTAGTCGATGAGCGCCGTGATCGTGGGCGCGTCGCCGCAGACGGGGCATGCCGGATCGCGGCGGAGATTGAGCGTGCGGAAGGTCATCTGCAACGCGTCAAAGAGCAGCAGGCGCCCGGCGAGCGTCTGGCCTGCTCCCAGGATGAGCTTGATCGCCTCGGCCGCCTGGATGGTGCCGACGATGCCGGGCAGCACGCCGAGGACGCCGCCCTCGGCGCAGCTCGGCACAAGGCCGGGCGGCGGCGGTTCCGGGTAGAGACAGCGATAGCAGGGTCCGCCTTCGGTCGCAAAGACGGAGGCTTGTCCGTCGAATCGAAAAATGCTGCCGTAGACGTTTGGCCTGCCCGTCAGCACCGACGCGTCGTTGACGAGATACCGCGTCGGAAAGTTGTCCGCGCCGTCGACGATCACGTCGTACTGGCGGAAGATGTCGAGCGCATTCGCCGAGGTCAACGGCGCTTCATGGGCGACGATCCGCACTTCTGGGTTCAGGCCGTTCAACCGCGCCGCCGCAGCGGCGAGCTTGCTGTGTCCGACGTCGGCCGTGCCGTAGAGGATCTGCCGCTGGAGGTTACTGACGTCGACCACGTCGAAGTCGACGAGGCCCAGCGTGCCCACGCCCGCGGCCGCGAGGTAGAGCGACGCCGGGGATCCGAGGCCGCCCGCGCCGACGCACAGCACGCGCGCCGCCTTCAGTCGCCGCTGCCCGTCGATCCCGACCTCCGGCATGATGAGGTGGCGGCTGTAGCGCTGCACCTCCGCAGGGGTGAGCGCCGGCAGCGCGTCGGCCGGCGCCTCGAGCACGCTCGATCCGCCCGCGACGGACGGCACGATGCTGACCACGTCCGTGGCGCCCACCGACGTCTGCTCCTTCGCCAGGTACCGGATGTCCTCGTCGTTGACGTAGA
>JANOGJ010000332.1:0-3220 GCA_031405995.1 Acidobacteriota bacterium | reverse complement strand
CGCGCCTGGGGCGCACCCTCATCATGACGTCACGGCGTTCAAGAAGCCAGACACGCCGGACGGTGGGCTCGTCTGGGTCCGGCCGATGTTTCAAGGAAAACTGAACGCAGACGTGCAAGCGCTGGGAGCCGGCCCGCACCTCGTGACGTTCCAGATCGGCGCGTTCCGTGCCGACGCCGTCGCCCGCGGGGCCGCCCCAGCGCCGGTGCGCCGGCTCGACCTGACGGTGGAGGCGGGCGCCATTCGCCAGAAGCCGGACCCGCCGTTCAAGGAAGCCAAGCAGGCGGTCGATCTCTCCCAGGCCGAGCGCATTGTCGCCGTCGGCCGCGGCATCAAGGGCCAGGAGCACATCGCCCTCGCGCAGCAGCTCGCTGAAGCCCTTGGCGCCGAGCTCGCGGCCTCGCGCCCGATCTGCGACTCGGGCTGGCTGCCGATGGAGCGCCAGATTGGCAGCTCCGGCCAGACGGTCGCGCCGAAGCTCTACCTCGCGCTCGGCATCTCGGGCGCGATCCAGCACGTCGTCGGCATGAAGGGCGCGCGGACCATCGTCGCCATCAACAAGGATCCCGAAGCGCCCATCTTCGAGATCGCCGACTACGGGATCACGGGCGATCTGTTCGAGATCGTGCCGGCGATGATTGCGGCGTTGAAGGGGTAGCCTCGCCAGGTGGGCGCGGCCCGATGGGGCCGCTTGACCGCCAATCCGATGGACATCCCGCGAGCTACTTGATCACGAGCAGACGGTAGTTGGCCGGATGCAGGAATTGCACCCCGTCCTCCATCAGTATGGCGTCGTCTTCGATCGGAATCCTGAGCTTCGCGCCGTTCCACTCGGCGATCGGCGTGTAGGCGAAGAACTCAAAGGCGAACATGTGCTGCGTGCGCAGCGTAAACGTTGACTGCAGCGGTTGCCAGGTCGTGAGTGACGGCCCGATGTCGTGGCCGGTGTTACCGACCGGGTGGAAGCCGAAGACGACGTCCGTTTTGGCGTCGGCATTTGGGCGGTTGAACTCGATCACGCCGTAGCCGGCTGCGGCCAACGTCACGCCCATCCGCCGCATGGCCTCGTCGGCTCGAATGCCGGGCACGAGCGCCTTCTTCAAGACGCCGCGCACCACCAGCGCCTTGTCGAACGCCGCCTGAATGCTGGCGGGCGGCACGGTCTCGCCCGGACGCAGCACGTAGGCGACGCGCTTGACGTCCGTCCCGAAGTTCATGAGCTGGACGCCCCAGTCGATCATGATCACGTCGCCGGGCTGGATGACGCGCGACGTCGACGTCGCGACGATGCCCCGCGGACCCGTGACGTACACGGACGGCATATCGAACTCCGACCCGAGTCCTCGCTCGAGCAGCCGGTCCTGCAGCCACCAGGCGACGTCCTCGAGCGTGGTGCGGCCCGGGGTCACGATCTCGTTGGACAGCGCACGCTCCGCCAGTTGAATCGCGATGCCGGCGGCTTCGCCGAACGCGACGATCTCAGACGCGACCCGCCGCGATCTGAAGTCGGACACGACCCGCTCGGCTGAGACGAGCCGACCCGCGTACGGCTCGCCAAGCGTCCTTCGCAGGTGCGCGAGCATCGTCACCGACAGGCCATCGGCCGGGCCAATCTCGTCGGACATGTTCACGCCGATGCGTTTGGGGTCGCGCGCCCGGACGATTTCGGCCAGTTGCCCGGCGGGAAGGAACTGGTCGTAGGCGCCGGATTCGGTGATCAGGTAGCCGGACGGTCCCAGTGCGAGCCGCTCGATGCGGTCGCCGCCTCGATCCGCGAAGACGTAGTAGCCGATGCCCGACACGTAGCCGCGCCCAAGGTCGTTCCAGAGCGGGTCGATGTGGTTTTCCTTCACGGCGACGATCCACATGTCGATGCCGTGGTCGCGCATCGCCCGCGGCAGGACCTGCTCAAACTTGTCCAGGCGGATCTGGCGTTCCATCTCCCAGCGGCGGCGGGCCTCCTGAGCGTCTGACGAGGCCGGGGTGAGGACCAGAGCGAGGGTGGCAAGCGTCAATGCGGTGCGCATGCGCGGCATTGTATAGTTCCGCCGACATCGGTGGCACGACCGGCCCTGCATCCCGTGTACACGATTCGATTCCCCGAGCCGGCATCGAACGTTCAACGTGGAGATCGTGGTGCCAACGGAAGGGCGGGAGATCTCGGGCGCGATCCACCACGTCTCCGGCATGAAGGGCGCGAACAAGGTGGCAGAGTCTGCGTACCCACGTGGAGCGTGGGGGTCGGCTGGGCGGCCCGATTGGGCTGGTCATATGGTCTATCCTCTGTGTCGGAGATGCGCGACGCGTTGATCGGCACGTCGGTTTCGCGCTACCGGATCCTCTCGCGGCTCGGGGGCGGCGGCATGGGCGTCGTCTACGAGGCCGAGGACACGGAGCTCGGGCGACGGGTGGCGGTGAAGTTCCTGCCCGAGGAGATGGCCGCGAGCGCCGACGCGCTCGAGCGGTTCAAGCGCGAGGCACGTGCGGACTCGGCGCTCGATCATCCCCACATCTGCACGGTCCACGACGTCGGCGAGCACGCCGGCCAGCCGTTCCTCGTCATGGAGCGGCTCAAGGGGCAGACGCTCCGGCGTGCCATCGGCGGGCGGCCGATGCCGATGGAGAAGATCCTGGCGCTCGGCGGGCAGATCGCCGACGCGCTCGATGCGGCGCATCGCGCCGGGATTGTGCACCGCGATCTGAAGCCCGCCAACCTGTTCGTCACCGAGCGCGGCGAGGCGAAAGTGCTCGACTTCGGGCTTGCCAAGATGGCGACCGGCGGGAGCGGTGGGGCGGTGACTGCGAATGCGCCAACGGTGGCCGGGGAGTTCCTGACCGAGGCCGGCACGACGCTCGGCACGGTGGCCTACATGTCGCCGGAGCAGGCGCGCGCAGAGACGGTCGATGCGCGCAGCGATCTCTTCTCGTTCGGCGTCGTGCTCTACGAGATGGCGACCGGCCGCCTGCCGTTCGCAGGCGACAACACGGCGGAGATCTTCGCGGCGATCTTGAGGAACACGCCCGTGTCGCCGAGCCGGCTGAATCCGGCGCTGCCGACGAAGCTCGAAGAGATCTTGCTGAAGGCGCTCGAGAAGGATCCGTCGCTTCGCTACCAGAGCGCCGCCGACCTGCGCGGCGATCTGCGGCGGCTGCAGCGCGACGACAGCGCATCGGCGATTTCCGGTGCTCGAGCCGCGCCGGACAGAGACGAACGGCTTCC
>JANOGJ010000325.1:0-7935 GCA_031405995.1 Acidobacteriota bacterium | reverse complement strand
AGGTCGTAGTCGTCCACGAAGGCGATGCGCCCGGCGAGCCGCGGGTCGATCGCGTGGCGGAAGATCGTCTGGAGGTGGTGCTTCCCGGCCTCGTCGGCCGGGTGCGCCTTGCCGGCAAAGAGAAACTGCACGGGCCGGCCTTCCTGGTTCACGAGCCGCACCAGCCGGTCGAGATCGCGGAAGAGCAGGTCGGGCCGCTTGTAGCCGGTGAATCGCCGCGCGAAGCCAATCGTCAGCGCGTGCGGATCGAGCATCGCGCCCGAGGCCACGACGCGCGCGGCGCCGGCGTCGTCGTGCGTCCAGCGCTGGCGGGCGCGCTCGCGCACGAATTGAAAGAGCGCCATCCGCAGCGTCGTGCGCGCGGCCCACAGATCCTCGTCCGGGATGTCGAGGATGCGCGCCCAGAACGCGGGGTCCTCGTACTGATCGCGCCACGCCGCGCTCAGGTGCCGCTCGAACAGCCGGCCCATCTCGCCCGCGACCCACGTCGGCACATGCACGCCGTTCGTGATCGCGCCAACCGGGCGATCGCCGGCGGGCTCGCCGGGCCAGAGCGGCGCGAACATCTCGCGCGTGACGGCGCCGTGCAGCTCGCTCACGGCGTTGATCGTGCCCGCCGATCGCATCGCGAGCGCCGTCATGTTGAATTGCGGGCCCTGGCCGGCGTCGTAGGTGCCGAGCGCGCGGAACTCCTCGGCCTGGCCGTTCATCGATCCCCAGGAGCTCGCCAGGTGCTGCTCGATGAGATGGAACGGAAAGGCGTCATGCCCGGCCGGCACCGGCGTGTGCGTGGTGAACACCGTCGTGCGGCGTACTTCGACCAGGGCCTCCGGCCAGGACTGGCCGGTCGCGAGCGCGTCGCGCAGCCGTTGCAGCACCACGAAGGCCGCGTGGCCCTCGTTCAAATGCCAGACCGCCGGCTGGAGGCCGAGCGCCCGCAGCGCCAGGACGCCGCCCAGTCCGAGGACGATCTCCTGTTGCAGGCGCAAGTCCGGTCCGCCGCCGTACAACCGCGCGGACAGCTCGCGGTCCCACGGCTGGTTCTGCGGCAGATCGGTATCGAGGAGCAACAGCCGCACGCGGCCGAGGCGCACTTCCCACACCTGGACGAGCACCGACCGCGTGCCGAGCGGGACGATGACGACGCACGATTGATCGTCGGGCGTGCGCGCATGGGCGATCGGCGCGTCCCCCCAGTTGATCTGTTCGTAGACTTCCTGCTGCCACCCTTCGGCGGAGATGCGCTGGCGGAAGTAGCCCTGCGGGTACATGAACCCGACGCCGACGAGCGGGACGCCGAGGTCGCTCGCCTCGCGGCAGTGATCGCCCGCCAGGACGCCGAGGCCGCCGGCATAAATCGGCAGTGAGGTGTGCAGCGCGAACTCGGCGCAGAAGTAGGCGACGACTTCGTTGGGATCGCTGCCGACGTGCTCCTGCCACCACGTGCGCGCGTGGGTCCCCGGCGCGCGTGCGGCGTCCCGCGCCGAGACCGCCGCGTCGTACATCGCGAGGAACGTCGGATCGGCGACCGCCCGTTCGAGCGCCGCGGGCGCGATCTGGCGGAGCATGATGACCGGGTTGTGGTTGCTCTCGCGCCAGAGCGCGTAGTCGAGCCGCCGGAACACGTCGCGGGTGGCCGTCCACGTCCACGAGAGGTCGCGCGCGAGTTCAGGCAGCCGTGCGAGACGAGGCGGGAGGGGGGCAATAGACATCAGTTAACTTCAAACTTCAAAGTTCAAACTTCAAACGCGAACGGCAAACTTCAAACGGTTAACTCACAAAACCTCTTCAAATCGATGTTGCCGCCTGACACGACCGCCACGATCTTCTTGTGGCCGGCGGCGGCGAGTTGGGGGGATCGCGCCGCGGCGACGGCCAGCGCGGCCGCCCCCTCGACGATCACGTGACACCGGTCGGCCGTGAGCCGCATCGCGCGCGCGGCGTCGTCCAGCGAGACGACGATCGCGCCGGCGACGAGCGGCTGCAGCAGGTCGAACATCGACGGCAGCACGGACTGGCCGCCCGCGCCGTCCACCCACGACCGGCTCCAGCCCTCGAAGCGCATCGCGCGACCGGCGGCGATCGAGACGGAAAGCGGCGCCGCGTTTTCAGGTTCGGCGGCGTAGAGCCTGGCGCCCGGCCGCAGCGCCTGCAGGACGCAGCCGATGCCGGCGAGCAGGCCGCCGCCACCCATCGGCGCGACGACGGCATCGACGTCCGGCAGGTCCTCGAGGATCTCCAGGCCGGCGGTGCCGTTGCCGCTGATGAACGCGTCGTCGTCGAACGGGTGCACGAAGTGTCCGGTCATGCGGCTCGACTCGTGCGTTTCCACGGTTCGCCAGCATTCGTCGAACGGCGCCTTGACGACGGTGGCGCCGAGCCGCTCGAGGGCCGCCAGTTTGGTGGCCGGCGCGCCGTCCATGACGAGGACGGACCGGGGCACGCCGACCGCGCACGCGGCGAGCGCGACGCCCTGGGCGGCGTTGCCGGCGCTCACCGTCCAGACGCCGCCGGCCCGTTCGGCGGGCGACAGGCCGAGCACGGCGTTCATCGCCCCGCGGATCTTGAACGATCCAATCGGCTGAAAGACCTCGAGTTTCAGGAAGATCTCTGGCGCGCCGCGGCCCAGCGGATCGAGCCGCACGAGCGGAGTGCGCGCGGCCACGGTGTAAATCCGCGCGGCCGCCGCGCGGACGGTCTCAAGAGAAACGTGTCGTACCATCCGGAACAGCCGCTCATCGTATCGGTCAGGCGCGCGCCGGGTCAATCGGCGTTAGACTAGCGCCGATTTGAAGGAGTTCCCCTATGACCACCAGGATCAATCGGCGTGACTTCATGACGACCACGGCCGCGGCGGGCATCGTGGCGGCGGCGCGGCCGCTTGCGGCGGCCGCGGGGCCCGCGGTCATCGTCCAGGGCAGCAGTCGTCCGGTGGTGATCGCCTCCGGCAACGGGCACCAGTACACGAACGGCGGGACGAAGACCTGCGTCGAAACGGCCTTCGAGAAGATGATGAAGGGCGAAGACGTCCTGGACGCGCTCATCGCGGGCGTCAACATCGTTGAGCTCGACCCGCTCGACGACAGCGTCGGCTACGGCGGGTTGCCGAACGCGGACGGCGTCGTGCAGCTCGACTCCTGCTGCATGCACGGACCGAAGAAGAAGGCGGGCGGCGTCGGCGCGCTCGAGGGCGTGAAGACGCCGTCGCTCGTGGCCAAGGCGGTGATGGAGAAGACCGATCACCACCTGCTCGTCGGCGCCGGCGCGCAGGTGTTTGCGCGCAACCTGGGCTTCGAGATCCTCTCCGACCTCAACACGCCCAATTCGCGCAAGCAGTGGCTCGAGTGGAAGCAGCGGACGGACCCGCTGCACTACATCAAGGACCCGGAGGCGCGGGCCGCGGCCGAACGCGAGGTCATGCTGGCCATGGTCGCCGAGGGGAAGATCAACGAGAACCACATCTACGGGACGATCAACTGCGACGGGGTCAACGCCCGGGGCGAGGTCTGCGGTGTGACGACGACGAGCGGCCTGGCGTGGAAGATTCCGGGCCGTCTGGGCGACTCGCCGATTCTGGGCGCGGGCCTGTACGTGGACGGCGAGGTCGGCGCGGCCGGATCGACCGGGCGCGGGGAGGCCAACCTCTACAACCTCTGCTCGTTCCTCATCGTCGACGAGATGCGGCGCGGCGCCCACCCGAAGGACGCCGGGATGACCGCGCTCAAGCGCATCAAGGCGAACACGATCGAGAAGCGCCTGCTGAACACGCGCGGCGAGCCGGGCTTCGGCATTACCTTCTACATCCTGAACAAGAAGGGCGAGCACGCGGGCGTCGGGATGTACGGCGGCGGCACCTACGCCGTGTGCGACGACAAGGGCCCGAGGCTCGAGAAGCTCGAGCCGCTGCTCGCCGGACGCCCGGCGGGGAACTGACATGCGCGCCATCGTCATCGTCGTGAGTGTGGTCGCCGGCGGCGTCGTGGCCGCCCTCGGCGCGCAGGGCGGGAAGATGTACCAGGTCGGCGGGGGCGCGCGCGACGGCGTCTCCGCGTTTCCGCGGGTGGACTACGCGCAGCTGAAGCCCATCAAGGACGGCGAGGTCGACTTTCGTCACTTCCATACGTACGAAGAGTCGACGGCGCTGCTGCGCATGTGGGCCGCGCGCGATCCGAACCTCGTGAAGCTCTACTCGGTGGGCCAGTCGCTGGAAGGGCGCGAAATCTGGCAAGTCACGATCACGAACCAGAAGACGGGGAAGGATACGGACAAGCCGGCGTTCTTCATCGAGGGCGGGCGCCACGCGGGCGAAATCACCGGGATCGAAGCGACCCTGTACTTCATCAACCACGTGCTGTCGAACTACGGCAAGGACCCGGCGATCACGACGCTCGTCGACACGAAGGCGATCTACGCGAAGCCGCACAACAACCCGGACGGCGCGTCTCTCTATCACTACACGGCGCAGACGCTGCGGTCGAGCGTCCGGCCGACCGACAGCGACGGCGACGGTCTGGTGGACGAGGACCCGCAGGAAGATCTCGACGGCGACGGCTTCAGCCGGCAGATGCGCAAGTTCGTCGGCGCGGGCAAGGGCACGGCCGTCGTCGACGATCGCGATCCCAAGGGCCGGCTGATGCGCAATGTGGGGCCGGGGCAGGGGGACTACAACCTCTTTGCGGAAGGCGTGGACAACGACGGCGATGGACGCGTGAACGAGGACGGTATCGGCGGGCTCGACCTTCACCGCAACTACCCGGAAAACTGGCGGCCGATGACCGAGGAGACGGGGCGCGGCTACACGCAGCTCGGCGCCGGCGCGTATCCGTTGTCGGAGCCCGAGACGCGCGCCGTGTTCGATTTTCTGATCCGGCATGCGAACGTTGGCATCGTGCAGTCGCTCGACACGTCGGTGCCGATGATTCTGCGTGGGCCCTCGACGAGCAAGTCCGAGGAGTCGGTCTTTCCCGAGGACCTCGAGATCCTGCGCAAGTTCGACCAGAAGGGGCTCGAGATCACCGGCTACCCGTGGGCGGGCGACACGTACTTCGTCTACGCGAACCGCGGGCCTGCGGGCGCCGTGCCGCCACCCGACGCCGTCGGCCAGCCGCTGTTCGGCCACGGGCCGGACTTCGGCTACCTCTATTACGGCGCCATCTGGTACGGCAACGAGATCTGGAACGGCGGCCGGCTGCGCGAGGCCGATGCCGACAAGAACGGCACGACGGACGATCTGGAGCTCGTGCGATGGCTCGATGAGAACCGGCCCGGGAAGAACGACTTTCAGCCGTGGACCAAGGCCCAGCACCCGACGCTCGGCGACGTCGAGGTGGGCGGCTGGAACCCGAAATTCTGGTCGCAGAATCCGCCGCCGGAGATGCTCGAGACCTGGGCGCGCAACGAGGCGATGTTCAACGTGTACCTGGCGCAACAGCTCGCGCAGGTCCGGGTGACCACGGTGACGGCCAAGCCGGCCGCCGATGGCGGCACGGAAATCACGGCGACGATTACGAATGAAGGTGGGCTGCCGACCGCGCTGGAGATCGCGAAGCGCGTGAAGATCGTGCGCCCCGACAACGTCGCGATTCTGCTGTCGCCGGGCCAGACCTTCGCCGGCGCGCCGGCCCCAGGTGCGGGAGGTCGCGGGGGACCGCCCCAGGGCATGGCCGGCGGTCAGGCCGCCGGGGTAGCGGCGCCGACGGGGCCCCGCCGCGCGACCGATATCGGATGGCTCAAGGCAGGCGAGACCCGGACGATGACCTGGACGGTGCGCGGCGCAGGCACCGTCACGGTGTCAATCGCGTCCACACGCGGCGGCGTGGATTCGCGCACGCTGACGGTCCGCTAGGTAGATTCAGCGCCCGCGCTTCGGCCGACGTCGAGCGGGCGAGCGAGTCGCCAGCGCCCGGTCCAGTTTGGATTCGAAACGTTCGAACCTGGCTTCGAGACGTTCGAACCTGACTTCGAAGCGTTCGAACCGCGACTCGGACCGGGCAAAACCGGTCGTCATGTCCTGTCGCAGCCCGCCGACCTCCTGGCGCAGCCCGCCGACCTCCTGGCGCAGCCCGCCGACCTCCTGGCGCAGCCCGCCGATCTCCTGGCGCAGCCCGCCGATCTCCTGGCGCACCTTCGTGAAGTTGTAGCTGATGAAGTCGTGCAACTCGACGAAATGCCCGCCGACTTCGACATGCACCTGCTCGATTCGCTCATCGAGCGTCTTTCCCGTTTGCTGTGGCTCGGCCATCACCAGACCCCTTTTGGGGGGACGACGAGTCTAGCATCGTCCCCCGCGTAGGCACTGGCCACGCAAACCGCATGCCCGCACGAAAGCGCCCGAAGCCGACTTCGAATGCGCCGAGTACGCAGGAATTGCAATGTGTCGGACGACCGCGCGTTGCAGAATCTGCGATCTACTCGCGGTAGTTCCCGAACTGCAGCTCGACGCCGAAGTCCTGCGCCTTGAGCAGGCGCATGGCCGACTGCAGCTCGTCCTTCGACGGCGACGAGATTCGCAACTGGTCGCCCTGGATCGAGGCCTGGATTTTCTTCAGCTTCTGATCCTTGATGAACTTCACAATCTCCCGCGAGGCGTCGATGGGGACGCCTTGCTGCAGCGTGACGCTGCGCCGCACGAGGCCGCCCGCGATCGATTCCACGTCCGACGCCTTGAGGTTCTTCACGGGCACGCCGCGGCGGACCATCCGCGTCTGCAGGATGTCCCAGACGGCCTCCATCTTGAAGTTGTCGTCGGAGACGATCTCGAGCAGGTTCTCCGCGCGCTTGAAGTCAATGGACGACTTCGACCCTTTGAAGTCGTAGCGCTGGGCGATTTCCTTCCGCGCCTGGTTGACGGCGTTGTCCACCTCCTGCAGGTCCACGCCGGAGGTGACGTCGAACGACGCTTGTGCGGCCATCGGGAGATTCTACCGCCCGTACTTCTTCAGGACGGCTTTCAATTCGTCGATGGGCAGCGCACGGATGGTGCGGCCCGCCGCCGTGGTGTCCGTCGCCTTGAGCATCGAGTTGTAGACCGCTTCCTCGGTCGCGTCGAGCACCGCCTCGAACAGGCCGGACACCGCGTCAGTCGGCAGGATGGTTCGCGCCTGGGGGCCGTTGGTCGCGGTCACGCGCAGCGACGCGTGCGTGGAAAACGCGATCGCGAAGTCCCCGCTGCCGTTCGAGTAGGTCGAGCCGGTGCGCGCGAGGGCGAAGACGGCGCGGGCGGCCAGGCGCTTGAGGTCGCGGGCATCGAGCGGCGCATCCGTGGCGACGACGATCATGCAGGAGCCGTCGGCGACAGCTGGCGAACTCCTGAACTCGTGAACGGGTGACCTGAAGAGCGGCACACTGCCCCGGCCTGCACCGGGCCTGAGCTCGCGCCAGACCGGCACGCCGTCGATGACGAGGCGGCCGCCGTAGTTCGACTGCACGAGCACGCCGACCGTCCAGCGCGCGGGATCGGCGCCGGTGACGCGCGACGCGGTGCCAATGCCGCCCTTCCAGCCGAACGCCGTGGTGCCCGTGCCGGCGCCGACCGCGCCTTCCTCGACGGGACCGGGTCTCGCCGCGGTAATCGCGGCGGCGACGTGCTCGCGCGTGACGTGAAAGCCGCGGATGTCGTTCAACCCGCCGTCGTTCGTCTCGCCGACCAGCGCGTTCACCGAGCGCACGTTCTCGTTGCCCGGCTGCGCGATCGTCCAGCGCACCACGGCGTCGAGCGCCGTGCCGACGGACAGCGTGTTGGTGAGGACGATCGGCGACTCAATCGTGCCGAGCTCGTCGACCTGGGTGGATCCGGTGAGCTTGCCGAAGGCGTTACCCACGAAGACGGCGCCCGGGACCTTCTCGCGAAAGAGATTCCCGCCGTGCGGCACGATCGCCGTCACACCCGTGCGAACCGTGTCGCCCTGTTTCAGCGTCGTGTGGCCGACCGCGACA
>JANOGJ010000323.1:0-3440 GCA_031405995.1 Acidobacteriota bacterium | reverse complement strand
GTACGACCCCTTTGTGGACACCCGACGCCGTCGTTGACGTCGATGGACCGCGGGCGCTCTGTCGCACCTACTGGGAGCACCGCGACCTGCGCGAGATCCTGGCGCCCATCGCGGGTCCAGGCCGTCTGGGCACGGCCGTCGACCTGGGTTGCGGGTTCGGGCGCAATTGCCTGGTGCTCGGCGAGTTCGCCACGTTCACGGTCGGGCTCGAACGTGAGCCGGGCCTCATCGCCGCCGCCCGCGCGCTCGTGCCAGGCGCGCGCTTCGTCGCCATCGAATCGCTCGGCCGGTTGCCCCTTCGCGACGCGTCCGCGGATCTCACGCTCGTCTTCACCGTCTTTCAGCACCTGACCGACGGCGCGCTCGCCGCGGCCATCGCCGAGGCCCGGCGGATCACGCGGCCCGCCGGCCACCTGCTGCTCGTCGAAGAGACTGATGAGACGCTCGAGGCCGGGTCGGCGTCGGCGCCGGAGCACGGCTACACGCGCGGACGATCGGTGGCGCGATACGCGGCGCTCGTCGCGCCGCGTCCGCTCGTCGCCACGCGGAAGCGGCGCATCGAGCCGACCTACGCTCGGCCCGACGTCGGGACGTACATGTTGTTTGGCCCGAGTAGCTGAGCCCGTCCGGCCGCGCCCTGCGCATTACGTGGTGGAGGGAGAAGATGCGATCTTCACTGGCGGCACTCTCGACGGCGGCCATGCTGCTGGCCTCAACCGCGGTTCCGGCTTACGCACGGCAGGCGGCGCCGCCGGCACTCCGGCCGATCCGGCTGGTAATGACCCCGGTCAGGCCGACTCCGGCGATTCGATTCGAGACACGGGTCACGCCGCTCTCGGCGCCGTTGGTGTCGCGCCGCGCGGAGAGCCCGAGCAGGCTCAAGCGCGCGATGTGGGCGTCGATCGCCGGCGTCGGCGGGTTTTTCGGCGGCGGCTTCCTTGGCGCCGCGATCGAGGGCGACCGCTGCGATTGCGACGATCCGGGCCTTCAGGGTTTTCTGATCGGCGCGCCGGTCGGCGCGGCCCTCGGCGCCATTTTCGGCTGGAAGTTCGGGCGCTGACGGAGGACCGCGTTCAGACTGCGGCCGCGTGCGCGCGGTACCAGGCGATCGTCTTCGCCAGCCCGCCTGCGAGCGAGGTGCGGGCGGTGAAGCCGAACGCCTGCTCGGCCCGTGACGTGTCAAGCCACCGGCGGGGCTGCCCGTCCGTTTTCGACTCGTCCCACCGGACCTCGCCGGCGAAGCCCATCAGGCCGCAGATCGTCGTGGTCAGGTCCCTGATCGTGGTTTCCCGCCCGGATCCGATGTTGACCGGCTCGGCGCCGTCGTAGCGATCGGTGGCGAGCAGGATGGCGTCGGCGGCATCCTCGACATAGCAAAACTCCCGCGTGGCGCGGCCCGTGCCCCAGACGTCGATGTGCGCGTCGCCACGGGCCTCGGCCAGCGCGACCTTCCGGATGATCGCCGGAATCACGTGCGATCGCTCGGGCTCGAAGTGATCGCGCGGGCCATAGAGGTTCGTGGGCAGGAGGAAGATCGCGTTGAAGCCGAACTGCTGTCGATAGGCTTGCGCCTGGACGAGCAGCATCTTCTTCGCCAGGCCGTAGGGCGCATTGGTGGCTTCCGGGTAGCCGCTCCACAAGTCCGTCTCGCGAAACGGCACGGCCGTATCCCGCGGGTAGGCGCAGACCGTGCCGACCGCCACGAATTTCCGCACGCCGGCGCGCCGAGCGGCCTCCATGAGTTGCGCGCCCATCATGACGTTGTCGTAGAACAGCTCGCCGGGCCGCTCGCGGTTGTATCCGATTCCGCCGACGTGCCCGGCGAGATGAATGACCGTCGCCGCGTCACGGACCGCCCGCTCGCAGCCGTCCATCATGCGCAGGTCGTCGGTCCGCGATCGCGGCACGCGAATGCGGGCCGGGGGGACGCCGGCCGCGATCAGCTTCTCGACGACGAAGGCGCCGAGGAAGCCGGCGCCGCCGGTGACGACGATGGTCCCGTCCGTCATGACCTGTGAGACGATCCGGGCCGGCCATGCGCCAACCCGTCATGATCGCGCTCGCGCGGTTCTGGTCGCCCGCGCTCACCGTCGAGGGGCTCTTCGCGGGCCTGCCGTTTCTCTTCGATCATTTCGAGTTCATCCCGTCTCCGACCCCCGACTTCATGCTCGTGGGCGACGGCCCCGGCGATCTGCCGTCGAACCGCGCCGTCCGCATCTTCTACACCGGCGAAAACGTCCGGCCCGACTTCTCGACGTGTGACTGGGCATTCTCGTTCGACTACGACGAAGAACTCAAGAACCCGCGTCACCTGCGGCTGCCGAACTACAAACGGCTCGGCGCCGGCCGCAACCTGATCAAGGACACGTCGCCGGGCCGTGCCGACCTGATTCTCGCGGGCAAGTCGCGGTTCTGCAACTTCATCTTCCATAACGACGTGGCGTTCCGGAACGAGTTCTTCGACCGTCTCGCCGAGTACCAGCCCGTGGATGCCCCGGGACACTGCCGGAACAACATGGCGCCCATCGGGCCCTTCGCGAGCCCGACCGAGTCCCGGTACGCGGCCGGGTATCCTGCGCACAAGCTCGCGTTTATGGCGCCCTACAAGTTCACGATCGCGTTCGAGAACGCGGCGTACCCCGGCTACACGACGGAGAAGCTGTACCACGCGATGCTCGCGGGCACGCTGCCGATCTACTGGGGCAACCCGCTCGTGCATCGCGACTTCAACACGGGGAGCTTCCTGAACGCGCACGACTATCCGTCGATCGACGCGCTCGTCGCGCGAATCATCGAGATCGATCGGGACGACGCGCTGTATCTGCAGTACATGCGCGAGCCCTGGTATCCGAACAACCAGATCACGCCGTACGTGGACGATGCCAGGATCCTTCAGCGGTGCCGGGAGATCTTCGCCGGAAGCCGGGCGCGCGCCGAGGCGTAGCACGCCTCGTACATCGGGACGACCCGGTCGGCGCAGAAGCGGTCGCAGACGCGCTGTCGCGCGGCCGCGGCCACGGCCCGGTGGTGGGCGGGGTCGCGAAGCAGCGCGACGGCGCTCGCGGCCATCGCGTCCAGATCGCCGGGCGGATGCAGAAAGCCGGTGACGCCATGCTCGATGACTTCCGGCAGTCCGCCCACGGCCGAGGCGACCACGGGCACTTCACAAGCCATGGCCTCGAGCGCGGCCAGGCCGAAGCTCTCCTGCGCCGAGGGCAGCAGAAACAGGTCCGCGATCGAGAGCAGCGGCAGCACTTCCTCCTGCGCGCCGAGCACTTCCACGTCGCCGGCGATGCCGAGCGACTTGCTGAGTCGATAGGCCGTGCCCAACTCCGGTCCGTCGCCGACGAGCAGGAGCCTCGCCGGGACCTCGCGCCGGATGCGGGCGAAGATCTCCATGACGGCGTCGATGCGCTTGACCGGCCTGAAGTTCGACACGT
>JANOGJ010000319.1:0-1582 GCA_031405995.1 Acidobacteriota bacterium | reverse complement strand
CGATCCCGCCGAGCAATCCTTTCTTCGGAATGGGAGCCCCGCGAGAGGAGTTTTGGGCGAAGGGCGTGCGCAATCCGTGGCGGCCTTCGTTCGATCGCCTCACGGGCGATTTCTACATCGCCGACGTCGGCCAGAACCTCTGGGAGGAGGTCAACTATCAGCCCGCGGCGAGCCTTGGCGGCGAGAACTACGGCTGGCGGAAGTTCGAGGGCTACGCGATTTTCAACTGCCCCGCGGTTTGCGACTCGTCGGGCCTGACGCGGCCGGTTCAGGTCTATAGCCACGGCGGCGCTCCGTTCCGCTGCTCGATCACCGGCGGCTACGTCTATCGCGGCTCGGACATCCCGGATCTCCACGGGCGCTACTTCTACTCGGACTACTGCTCGGATCAGACCTGGACCTTCTGCATCGTCAACGGCGCGGCGACCGAGTTGACTGAACGCACGGCGGATATGCTCCCGGGCGTCGGGTTCACCCTCGACGACATCACGTCGTACGGTGAGGACGCGCGCGGCGAGCTCTACATCACCGACCGCGACGGCGAGATCTACGCGATCCTTCCCGACCTACCCGGCGGGGCCGATGTCACCGCGCCGACTGCCGCTGTGCAAACGCCGAATGGCGGCGAGGTCTACGTCAGCGGCACGACCATTCCGATCCAGTGGGACGCGAGCGACGCGTTCGGTGTCGTCTCCCTCGACATCTTGTTCTCGCGGAATGGCGGCCTCTCGTACCCGTCGACGATCGTGGCGGGAATTCCGAACGGCTGCGTCTACCCCTGGAACACGACCGGAGTCGCGCCGACGAATATGGCGCGGATCAAGATCATCGCGCGCGACGCGGCCGGGAATTTCGTGGAGGACATCAGCAACGCGAACTTCACGATCGGGCCCGCGGCATCGGCGCCCCCGACGGTCACGCTTCTGACGCCGAACGGCGGCGAGGTTCTCGACGCACAAGGTACCGCCGCGATTACATGGAACGGCGCGGACGACATCGGCGTGACGGCCGTCGACCTTCTCTACTCCTCGGATGGCGGCGCGACGTTCCCGACGACGATCGCGACCAATCTCGCGAACAGCGGCACGTACGTGTGGTCGGTGGACGACGCCGCGACGACGCTGGGACGCATTCGCGTCGTGGTGCGCGACGCGAACTTCCAGGCCGCGCAAGACGCGAGCGACGCTAACTTTGAGATCACGCTCGATCCGAGCAGCATCCCGACCGGGCCGGCGCCGACCGCGCTCTTCCTCGGCACGAACTCGCCGGAGCCGTTTCGCGAGATGACGCGCGTAACGTTTGGCGTGCCGCGGCCCACCACCGCGACGCTCGACATCTACAGCACGGAAGGCCGCGCGATCCGCCAGCTGTCATCGGGTCCGATCGCGGCGGGGACTTTCGAGCGAAGCTGGAACGGGCGTGACGACAGCGGCGCGCGCGTCGCGGCGGGGCTCTACTTCCTCAAACTCTCGACGCCGGAAGGTGACGTGACGCGGCGAATGACGATCGTTCGCTAGCTTCCGCGCCGACGCGCTCGACACATCGATCAAAAGAGAAGGCCCCGGTCGATGAGACCGGGGCC
>JANOGJ010000657.1:0-5606 GCA_031405995.1 Acidobacteriota bacterium | reverse complement strand
GACGACGAGATCGCCGCCGTCGGCGCGGTGGCGGCGTACCACCTCCTGCCCGTCGGGTTCCTGGTGGTCGCCACCGGCAACCTCACGAACGCATTCGCGCAGGCCGTGGCGGGCTTCGCGCTGGTCGCCGCCGCGAATCTCACGTCGAGCCGCAAGCGGGGCCCGCTCGTGCTGCTCACTGGACTCGCGGCCGCCGCATTCCTGTCGCACACGAGCACGTTCGCCGTGCTCGCGGTCCAACTGGCGGCCGCGGGCGCGTGGGTCGCGTTCACGGGCCCCGCCAGTCGCCGATGGACCGGCCGCGCGCTGCTCTTCGCGACAGCCGCGGCCGTCCTCATCGCCGTCGGCGTGTACTACGCGTACTTCAGCGACCTCTACCGCGAGGCGCTCGCCAGGGTCGGCGCCGAGACCGGCCGGGCCACCGCCGCGGCGGGCGGGCGCACGCCCTGGACGCGCCTGACCGACGTGCCCCGGCTCGTGGGCCTCTCGCACGGATGGCCGCTTGTCCTGCTCGCCGGCGTCGGCGCGATCGCCGCCGCGCGCCGCGCCGGCGCCGACACCATCGCGCGGCCGGTCGTCGCCGCGTGGATCGCCGGCGCGCTGCTATTCCTCGGCATCGGCATCATGACGCCCGTGGACATGCGGCATATGCTCGCGGCCCAGCCCGCCCTGGCGGTCCTTGCCGCCGTCGGCGTCTCGTATTTGTGGCACCTGGGCGGATGGCGGGCGGCCGTGGCCGCCGGTTTGGGCAGCTGGGCCTGCTGGGTGGCTGCCGCCGCCTGGATTCGGACAATCGACCGAAGCGCGTCGTGGTGATCGGATAGATTGGAGTCTCATGGCGACCTTGCTGGACACCGTCACGCGGGAAATTGCCGACGCGATGCGTCAGAAGAACCAGGCGACACTCGCGCCGCTGCGCATGCTCAAGGCGGCGATCGTGAACAAGGAAGTCGAGAAGGGCCGGGCGCTCGACGCGGCCGAGTCGCTGCAGGTCGTCGCCTCGCTCGTCAAGCAGCGCCGCGACTCGATCGAACAGTTCAAGAGCGGCGGGCGCACGGACCTGGTCGATCGCGAACAGGCTGAAGTTGTTTTTCTGCACCGGTACCTGCCGCCCGAGGCCGACGCGAACAAAGTGGCGGCGGCGATCGAAGCGGCCGTGACGGAAACCGGCGCGTCGAGTGCGAAAGATATGGGCAAGGTGATGAAGGCGGTGCTCGCGCGCCTCGAGGGATTGACCGTTGACGGACGCGCGTTGAGCGAGTCAGTCAAGAAACGTCTCACCGGCTAGGCCGCCAAACTTTTCGCGAGCAGGTGCCGTCTAAGACTATTGAAAGGCGCTGAAACGCCTCTCATCCATCCTCCGGGCAGGGGCCTCAACCGCAGGGGTTGAGGCCCCTTCTTATTTCCGGTACGCTTAGCCGCACCAAGCCGGCCGGCCCCCTGCCGGCATTCAACACCGTGCCGCCAACCTTCGTCACATCCTCATTACGACTCACGTCGCGATCGCCGCGATGACGAGGAAGATCGCGAAATCGGCGGGACTCATCGGCCTGGCGACGCTCTCGAGCCGCGTGCTCGGGCTGTTGAGGGATGCTGCCCAGGGGTTCTTCTTCGGGACGTCACATCAGGCGGACGCCTTCGTGGTCGCGACCCGCCTGCCGTCCGCGCTGCGCGACCTGTTTGCCGAGGGCGCGATGAGCGCCGCGTTCGTGCCGACGCTGGCGCGGACAATCTCCAAGGACGGCAAGGACGCGGCGTGGCGCCTGGGCGCGCAGGTCGTGAATGGCCTCCTCCTCATCACCAGTCTCATCGTCGTCGTGACCGTGATCTTCGCGGATCCGCTGACGACGAAGTTCGCGGGACCGTACGAGAACGTCAAGGAGTTCCCGGGCAAGCTCGACCTCACGATCCTGCTTGCGCGCGTGAACATGCCGTTCCTCGTCCTGATCGCGGTCGCGGCCGCGTTCATGGGCATGTTGAACGCGTTGCGGCAGTTCACGGCGCCGGCCCTGGCGCCGGCGATCTACAACGTCGTGTTCATCGCGTGCACGCTGATCTTCGTGCCGCTGTTCACCCGCCTGGGGATCGAGCCGATCATGGCGCTCTCGGCCGGCATGCTGCTTGGCGGCGTGGCGCAGGCGGCGGCGCAGTGGCCCGCGCTGCGGCGCGAGGGCTACCGGCATCGGTGGATTCTCAACCTGCGCGATCCGGCGCTGCGCAATGTGCTGACGCTGATGGTGCCGGGGATGCTCGGCGCGGCGGCGGCGCAGGTCAACCAGCTCGTGAACATCTCGCTCGCGACGTTCGAGGCGGGCGCGGCGACGGCGCTTGGCTACGCGTTCCGGCTGATGTATCTGCCGATCGGCATCATCGGCGTCTCGGTGGCGACGGCGGCGATTCCTGATCTGGCGCGCCAGGCCGCCGAAGGTGCGCACGACGACATGCGGGACACGCTGTCCTGGGCGCTTCGCCTGATTCTGATGCTCTGCGTGCCGGCGGTGGTCGGCCTCATGGTCCTCGACTCGACGATCGTCGAGTTGATCTTCGAGCGCGGGCAGTTCGGGCCGGAATCGACAAGTCTCGTGGCCTGGGCGTTGTTCTTCTACGCGCCGGGTATCGTCGGGTACTCGATCGTCAAGATCGCGGCGCCCGGTTTCTACTCACTCCAGGACACGCGGACGCCGGTGATTGTCAGCGTCGCGACGATTGTGACCAACCTCGCGCTGAACGTTTGGCTGAACTCGCTCATGGGCTTCAAGGGTCTCGCGCTGGGCACGGCCCTGGCGGCGAACCTCAATGCCGGACTGCTGCTGTACCTGCTCTCGCGCCGGCTCAACGGCCTCGACGGTCCGCGCATCTGGCTGGCGCTGGCGAAGATTCTCGTTGCCTCGGCGGTGATGGGGGCTGCCGTCTACGGCGCGGAGTACGGACTGCATGTGCTCCTGCCGAGGGCCACGCTCTTCGCGGGACTGATCCGCCTCGCCGGCTCAATCGGCGCCGGGTTGCTGGTGCTCGCGGGCATGGCGCACGTCCTGCAGATCGTCGAGTTCAGCCAGGCCAAGCAGCGCGTCCTCGCCCGGCTTCGGGGCTGAGTGATGAGGCGGCCACCGTCCTCTCCCGTCAATTACTCGTTCGGTCCCGGAGCAATCACGCCGGCGGTCCGCGCGCTCATTATCGCCAACGTCGCGGCGTTCGTGATCACGTACGCCTTTCCTGAGGTGATGGTCGATCTGTTCGGGCTCTCGCCGCGCGCAGTGCTGAGCGAAGGACGGATTTGGCAGCTCGCGACGCACATCTTTCTGCACGATCCCGGCGGCTTCGGTCACATCTTGTTCAACATGCTCGCGCTCTGGATGTTCGGCGTGGAGCTCGAGCGCCGGTGGGGCACGCGCGGGTTCACCTGGTACTTCATGATCACAGGGATCGGCGCAGGGGTCGTGACCGTGCTCGTCTCGTTTCTGCCGTTCACCGCCACGCGATCCGTGTTCTACGCGTCGACGATTGGCGCGTCCGGCGCGGTGTACGCGCTGCTCATGGCCTGGGCGCTGCTCTTTCCGCACCGGCAGATTCTATTCATGATGATCTTTCCGCTGCCCGCGCGCGCGGTCGCGGCGATTCTGGGCGCCATCGCGTTTTTCTCCGCGGTCGGCGGGCGCAACTCCGGCGTGGCCGAGTTCACCCACCTCGGTGGACTGCTGATCGGCTGGTTCTACCTGAAGGGGCCGACGAACCTGCGGCTCGAGTTCAAGTACCGCCTCACGAAGTGGCGGATGGACCGCCTGCGCAAGAAGTTTGACGTGCACAAAGGCGGCAGAATCCACTAGTCGAACCACCTCAACCGATCACGCGAATCGCGAGGTACCGCCGCTCGGTCAGCGATCCCTTTCCGACTGCAACCTCCAACACATAGTCTCCGGCAGCAAGTGAGGCGACGTTCAAGTCGACAATGAGCAAACGGCGTCCGCTGACCTCGCTCTCGGTGGGAATCAGTTTCATTGGCAGCGGCTGCCCCCGACGATCCAGGACCCTGACCTCGCGGCGATCGACCGGTTGATGCAACATCCATTCGACATGCGCCCGCTCGGTACGACGAAACAGGACGTCAGCGACCGGCAGCAACGGCGAGCGGAGGCTTGGCGTCGCCCGAAACACGATCGGATCGCTGACCAATGACGATGCAGTCGCTGGAATCACGACGTCGGCGTCGACGGTCTGGCCGGCAGCGGTAAAGGTGACCCTGGCCCTCCAGGGCCCCGTTCCTGAAGCGGGTCGAGGCAAACGGACCAACGCCCCGCGGGCGCCCGCGGCCAAGACCTCTTCGCCCTGTCCGACGCTCACGCCGTCAGGACCTGTCGCACGCGCGCGCATCGTCGTGCCCGACGGCCACCGCTCGATCCCGCGGCCGGGCAATTCGCCGACAACGACCAGCGAGTCGCCCTGCTCCGCGCCATACGCGAACGCCTCCGCCGCTGGCTTCACTCGATCGAGCACGGCCAGGGCCTCGCCGAGGCGACGGGAATCCTCCGAGGGCGCGGCGGGTGAACCGGCGACGACAGCCGACTCGCTCGCCCGCACGGCCGCTTCGGTCGGGGCGACATAGCCTCGGCGGGCCGACACTTGCGTTCTAGGCTGAGCGAGCCTGACGTCGATGCTGCGGTACTTGCCGTCGAATCGCGTGTTCGTCGAGTAGTAGCCGAGCAGGTAGTAGGCGGAAACGCCGTCCGCGATCCTGCGCAGTGCCGCGCTGAGGTCATTTGTCCCCACCGACGTCAGGCCGCCGGTATTCTCTGCGAGCGTACGGAGCAGGTTCAGCGAGCCGCTGCCCAGCGGTTGAGAGGCAAAGGGATCGACCGCGCCGAGGCCGTACGGATCGATCGGGATGAACGAGACATTCGACCGCTTGGCCGATTCGATCGCGTGACGGAATCGGTCAGCCGCGTCCATGGTCTGCAAGCGGAGGTACTCCGCATCGCACGCGGACCGTCGTACAGCGCCCCACGCGTGATCGACAGACGCCGGACCGGGAAGCGCCCAGGCTCCCGACAACAGCAGCACGTGAACACGCTCGTCGCTCAGCGCAGACAGCCGAACAACCAGCTGGTCGAGACTCTCGAGCAAGAGGTCGGCCCTGTGTCGAATCAGGAGGCCGTTCACGATCAAATTATTCGTTTCCGGATTGGGCGTTCGATTGATGTAGCACTCGGTCAGCCATTCTTCGCGCGGCGAGAGCGGCACCGGAGTGGTACTCATGCCTGCGTATGGCGATCGGTCGGTAATCTGCTCCCAGTACCGCTCCAACGCCGCATTGATCACCTCGAGGCGACGGCCGAAGACGAGGTTTCTGGCCGGGAGGTCGGGCGTGAGCACGCCCAGCAGCTCGGTCGGGCCAATGACCCGTTCCAGGAAATCCCTGAGTGGCGCCCTTACGCGACGCGCGCCTTCCATGGTCAGAAAGTACCGATTGAGATAGAGCACGAACATCCGGCCCGATGACGCCGCGCCAAGCCGCGACTGGCCGGTCGAGACAGTGGGGTCCCGTCGATCCGCGTCAGCGGTCACCGGATCAACCTTGATGAAGTCGAAGAGTTCGACCGTCTGCGGCTTGC
>JANOGJ010000272.1:0-1733 GCA_031405995.1 Acidobacteriota bacterium | reverse complement strand
TCGCCCGTGAAGTGGCTGTACGAAATCTCGCACGACAACCCGCTCTGGATCGCGTCCGAAGACGCGGCGGCGCTGCAGATCGCGGCCGGCGACCTCGTCAAGGTCCACACGCAGATCGGTCACTTCGTCACCCGCGCGTGGGTCACCGAAGGCATCCGGCCGGGAGTCGTCGCCATGTCCCATCACCTCGGACGCTGGCGGTTGAACGAGGACAAGGGCGGGGCGCGCGGCGCGTCGGCGCTCGTGCGCATCACGGCCGACGGCGGCCGCTACACGATGCGGCAGGTCCACGGCGCCAAGCCGTTCGAAAGCAAGGATCCCGACAGCCTCCGCGTCTGGTGGTCGGACGTCGGCGTCCACCAGAACGTGACGTTCCCGGTGCAACCCGACCCGGTGAGCGGCATGCACTGCTGGCACCAGGCGGTGAAGGTCGAGAAGGCCGGCCCCAACGATCGCTACGGCGACGTCGTCGTCGACACCAACGAGTCGCACCGGATCTACAAGGAATGGATGGCGAAGACGCGTCCCGCGCCGGGCCCGGACGGCACGCGTCGGCCCATGTGGTTCGACCGGCCGCTGCGACCAACCGCCAAGGCATACAAACTCTGACGCTTCAATTGATCATTGGCCATTGGAGATTGGCCATTGCACTGGGCTATTGATCATTGAGCCTTGCATTGCCCATTGCCTCATTGCCTCATTGCCAGATCGCGTACGCGAGCCCCGCAATCACCCCGAGCGTCGCGGCCACGAAGCCCCAGTGACGCCGGAGGGTTTCCCGGCCGAGCACGGTGAGGACGTTGGCTACGGGCATCGCGACGAGTGCGACGAGACCGAGCGCGATGATCCGATCGCCGGCCGCCACACCGGCGAGATGCAGTGTGAGGCCTACACCGAGCGCCGCAGCCGCCGCCACGAGTCCCGATCTCAGCAGCGCGGTCATCTGAAGAACAGGTACCAGACGCCGACGCCGGCGAGGATTGCCGCCAGCAGAATCTTCATCGCCCGCACCGGCGCGTGCGCGCTCAGCCACAGCCCGCCGCGCGTGCCCGCCAGCACGCCCAGTACGGCGGCCGCCGCGAGCGCCGGTAGGACGATGTGGTCGAGACGGTAGTGGCCGGCCACGCCGGGCACGGCGGTGATGCCGATCACGAACGCGCTCGTCGCCGCCGCCGCGCGCAGCGGGACGCCGCACCAGGAATTGAGGATCGGCACGATGACGATGCCGCCGCCGACGCCGATGAGCGTGGAGAGCACGCCTGATCCGAAGGCGGCCGCCAGTGCGACCGGCAATCGCCGCACGCGGTACGCCACTTCCCCGCCGCTCTCCTGCTCGTGGAACCGGCCGCCGAGCACGCCCACTTCGATGCCTTCAGCGGTGAGCACGTTGCGCCTGCCGGATCGCGCGATCATGAGGACGGCGCCTGCCACGGCCGTCACGCCGAAAAGGCGCTTGAACCAGAAGTCCGTCAGGTTGTCGAGCTGGTGATTGCCGATCGCCGCGCCCCAGACGGCGAACAAGGCCAGCAGGATCGCCAGCCGGGCGTTCACGAGCAGCCGGCCGGCGGGCGCGAGCGACACCGCGGTTGACGTGCCGATGACCGTGACGAGACTCAGCGCCGCCGCCGGACCTGCCGGAATGCCCATCACGCCGTTGAGCAACGGGATCAGGAACACGCCGCCGCCGAGGCCGAGTAGCGCGCCTAACGCACCGGCCGCGGTGGCCGCGGCCA
>JANOGJ010000253.1:0-2978 GCA_031405995.1 Acidobacteriota bacterium | reverse complement strand
CCCGTCTTCTTTGACACCCGCTCGCACACGGCAAGATGTAAATCATTGATGAGGTCGCCCTTGAGCGTTTCAGCGCGGACGCTGCCGGCGCCCCACTCGGAATGTGGATCCCAGGGCCGCGCCCACACGGCGCCGGGATCGGGCCAGCGTTCGACGAGGAAGTGCCCGCCGGTCTTCGTGATGTCCTCGCCGGTCATGTCCATCGAGAACATGTAGCGGACGCCGTCCTTCTCGTCCGCATGCTCCGTCAGCCAGCGCCGGCTGCCCGCGATCTCGTTCACCCACAGGAACGTCAGCGTGCGCAGCGGCTTGGCAACGCCTCCGCGTGCGATCGCCACGGCGAGCGCGCGGCTGAGCTCCATGTTCGTCGCCGTGCCGCTGGCGTTGTCGTTCGCACCCGGCTCCTGCACGTGCGCGGCGATGACGATGCGTTCGCGCGGCGCGAGCGTGCCGGGAATCTCGGCGACGAGCGTGCGCTCGGGCCGTCTCGCGAACGACGTCACGATGTCGATGCTCACGCGGGCGTTGGGCTCAGCCGCGGCCTTTTTCAGCGTGTCGGCGGCGCGCGCCGTGGCCTTGAAGCCGAACGCGTGCCTCGCCTCGTCGTACGGAATGCTGCCCCACTGCAGGATGTCGGGGTTCTTGTCGATGTAGGCCGCAGGCGGCGCGGTTGACACCACGCCGATCGCGCCGCGATTAACGACGGCCTGGGTAAACAGCGCGCCGACTCCGCCACTGCCCACAACCACGGCGCCCTTGACGTCCTTCCCCTCGAAGTCGGCGGCCGTGCCCCGGCCCACGTCGACGAGCCGCGCCGTCACGCCGCCCGGAGCGGTGGAAAAAGAATTGATGCAGAGCGCGAGTCGCTCCTTCTCGCGCGAGAGTACGACCTCGCCCGGGCGTCCGTCGCGGACAATCGCCAGCGTCGCCTTCGACTGATCCCAGCCGAGGCTGGGTGTCGGCGCGGGTTCAATCCAGAGTGACGGTCCGGTGAGGGGCGTCGTCGGCCGTGCGGCCAGATCACGGAAGCCGGCCTCGACCAGGCGCGACTTGACGCGATCGAGCGACCGATCAAAGCCGTCGTTGCCTGCGAGCCGCCAGTACTGATCCATGAACACGACCTGGTTGAGGGCGGCCGCGCGATCGAAAGCGTCCCACACGCGGTCGATGACCGGCGTGAGGGCGCGGTCGAGCGCCGGGGGCAACAGGCGCGCCGCGGCGAGTTCCGCGCGCACCTTGTCGTATGGCCCGGCCGGCGCCGATTGTCCCAAGAGAGCCGTGGGCAGGAGCAATCCCATGGCCGACGCAAACGCAAGAACGCGACGGGTCATCGTGCGATTGTAAGCCGCGCAGGGCGAAAGCCCTGCGCCTACGCCTGCGCCGGTTTCACAATCACGCCACGATGCTCCATGCCGTTCATCGTGACGACGAGCGGCACGGCCAGCCGCACGTGCCGCACGCCGGACCGATCACTGCGGGACGGCTGCGCGCCGAGCCACGCCCAGTCGATAAACCCCTCGCCGACCTCGGGATTCACCGTGAAGTACCCGACCCCCACGGTCATCAGGTTCTGGAAGAAGTGCGACCCCTGTGACGGCGTGACCTTGAAATCGCGGAAGCCGGCCTCGACGATGACGCGCGCGCCGGCAATCTGGCTCCAGGTCACCGGCACGCCGAGCGTCGGCTCGCTCGATCCCAGTCGACCAACCGCGATCAGCACATACGGCGCGCCCTCGGCCATGAGCTGCGCGTTCAAGCGTCCGATCTCCGCCGCGATCTCCTGGCTCCGCGCCGCGCCAAATCGGTGCGAGTCAATGGCGACGACGTCCCGGATCTGATCCAGCCGCCCATGACCCAGCACCACGTCGCTCTGGCACAACACCGCCGCGCGTTCGACGCGACCGAGGTCGATCTGTCCCAGCTCGCGCGAGGGCGCAACGGGTCGAAGCTGCAGGAACGCGAACTCGGCGGGCTGTCCGGGCGGGACGGCGATGTCGGCGGCAAACTCGATCTCAATGGGCCCGCCGGTCCCCTGCTCGCCGATCTCGAGCAGCCGGTTCAGGATTTCGGCGAGCGGAAAGACGCCGTGCTTCAGCACCGGCGCGAAGCTCACGAGCCGGACGCCCGGCCGGGCGATGCCGTCGAACACGGCGTCGTTCTCCGGCGAGTACGTCGAGCCGATGGCGGCGAGCGCGCCGTCGCTTTCGGCCGTCTCGAGGCCGTACTGCTGCAGCTCGAAACCGTGCACGCCGTCGGCGCGGGCGCGGTCGTCGTCCAGGCGCAGCGCGTAGAAGAGGCGCTGCGAGTTACGCAGGACGTCTTCCACCGACGAGAACTGCACGACGTGGCGCGGGTGGCGCGGCGAGAACCGGAAACACGTCTCGCCGCCGACGACCGTGGCGCCGAGTCCAAGCGCGACCGCCGCCACGCCGTCCCTCGGCTGCAGCGGCGGCACCGCATAGAAATTGTGCGACCGGGCGACGCCGGCGAGGTCCGGGTAGTGGCGGTCGCCCCGCGTCAGCCCCGCGACCTTCTGGATGACCACCGCCATCTTCTCTTCTTCCAGCCGATAGGGCGAGGCGCGCAGATACGCCTTGGTGCGCCGGCTGAAGGTGGAGGCATAGACGCGGCAGATCGCGTCACGGAGCTGGTCGAGCCGCACGCGAGCATCCGGATCGCGGTTGGGCACCATCCACGTGTCGTAGATGCCGGCAAACGGCAGGTAGGGCGAATCCTCGAGCAGGCTCGACGAGCGCACCGCGAGCGGATACCGGACGATCCCGAGGTACGCGGCCAGGTCGCGCAGCTCCTTTTCCGGAAACGGCGCGGCCAGCAGCCGCCGCAGGATCGCCTCGTCGTCGTCCGAGGCGAGCACGAACTCGCGCAAGCCGCCCTGGTCGAGAAAGCGATCGAACAGGTCGGTGCCGAGCACGACGGCCGGCGGCACGCCGACGCGCACGCTGCGAAACCGCGTCTGG
>JANOGJ010000215.1:0-2217 GCA_031405995.1 Acidobacteriota bacterium | reverse complement strand
CGCGACGGTGCCGACCTTCATGAACGCGCTGAGGTAGTCGCGCGGCGCGAGCAGCAGCCAGACGGGCAGCACCGACGCGAAGAAGCCGTAGATGGCCAGCGAGATGAGCACGCCGTTGCGCGAGAGCGTGAAGTACTCCGCCCACGCGGACGTGGCCACCCAGCGGCCCGCCACGACGGCGAGCAGCAGGCCGATGACGCCGACGACGGTGGCTTCCGTGACGCGGCCCGGCCGGATCTTGTACATGTACAAGCCCATCAGCAGGGCGAGCGGGATCGTCGTCGCGATCGTGAAGACGCCCCACGGGCTCTCGCTGAGCGCGTTGACGAACGCGACGCCGACGCCGGCCAGCGCGATGACGATGATGAAGAGGATGGCGATGGCGGCCGTGAAGCCGGCGACCGGGCCGATCTCCATCCGCGCGATTTCGGCGAGCGACGCGCCGCCACGGCGCGTCGACGCCCAGAGGATGAGGCAGTCGTGCACGGCGCCGGCCAGGCACACGCCGGCGATCAGCCAGAACAAGCCGGGCGCAAACCCGAACTGCAGCGCCAGCACCGGGCCGAGGAGCGGCCCCGGACCGGCGATCGCGGCGAAGTGGTGGCCGAAGAGCACCCAGCGCGACGTCGGAAGGAAGTTGTGGCCGTCGCGCTTGGTGTGCGCGGGCGTCACGCGCTCGTCGTCGAGCATCATGACCTTCGCGGCGAGGAACGCGCTGTAGTACCGGTAGGCCAGGACGAGAATCGCCAGGGCCGGAATCACCACGTAGGCTGCGTGCATCGGGAGATTCTATGGCGGGACCGGTGATTCCGGGGGGTCCCATATAATCGGCCTCCCATGGCTAAACCGGCTGGCCGTCGCGGCCTGACCCTCACGCAGCAGATCTTCGTCGGCCTCGCCGTCGGCATCCTCGTCGGCTGGTACGTCAACGGCATCGAGATTCCGTGGCTCGGCATCGACATGCCCGGGCACGCCGACTGGCTGGCGAATATCCGCCCATTCAGCCAGTTGTTCCTGCGGCTGATCAAGATGGTCATCGCGCCGCTGATCTTCGCGACGCTGGTCGCGGGCATCGCGGGCGCGGGTCACTTCAGCCAGGTGGGCCGCATGGGCCTCCGCGCGATCATCTACTTCGAGATCGTCACGACGATCGCGCTCGTCATCGGCCTCGTCGCCGTTAACTGGACGCAGCCCGGCATCGGCCTGGCGATCCCGAACGAGCCCGGCCCCATCACCGCCGCCGCGCAGACGTGGCGGGACATCCTGCTGCACCTGTCTCCGGAGTCCGTCATCAAAGCGATGGCCGACGGCGACGTCCTGCAGATCGTCGTCTTCAGCATCATCTTCGGCATCGCGCTCGGCATGGTCGGCGAAAAGGGCAAGCCGATGCTGCACTTCTGCGAGGCGCTCTCCGAGACGATGTTCAAGTTCACGAACATCATCATGAAATACGCGCCCATCGGCGTGGGCGCGGCGATGGCCTACACCGTGGGCCACAGCGGCCTCGACGTGCTGCGCAACCTCGGCCTGCTGGTGCTCACGCTCTACGGCGCGCTCGTCGTGCTGATCCTGGGCGTGTTCCTGCCGGTGGCGCTGATCTTCAAGGTGCCGATCCGCAAGTTCATTCGCGCGGTGCGCGAGCCGGCCATCATCGCCTTCTCGACGACGTCGAGCGAGGCCGCGCTCCCCCGCGCCATGGAAGTCATGGAGCGGCTGGGCGTGCCCCGCCGGATCGTGTCGTTCATCCTGCCGCTCGGCTACTCGTTCAACCTCGACGGCACGACGCTGTACCTCTCGCTTGCGGCCGTGTTCGTCGCGCAGGCCGCCGGCGTCGAGCTGACCACCGGTCAGCAGATCACGATGCTTCTGACGCTCATGCTCACGAGCAAGGGCGTGGCCGGCGTGCCGCGGGCCTCGCTCGTGATCCTGGCCGGGATCCTCGCGAGCTACAACCTGCCGCTCGCCGGCATCACGCTGATCCTCGGGGTGGACGAATTGATGGACATGGCGCGGACCATGACCAACGTGATCGGCAACTGCCTCGCGACCGTGGTGGTCGCAAAATGGGAAGGGCAGTTCGTCGAGGCGTCCGATGCCGAACTCGATGCGGCCGCCGCCAGGGGAGAGATTTAGACGCCCTTCGCCCGGGTTCCCCTCACAGCCTGCGGGGCGCGGTCCGCGGGCGGAAGGCGGTCATGGCAGCGCAGGTGAGGGCGG
>JANOGJ010000212.1:0-2628 GCA_031405995.1 Acidobacteriota bacterium | reverse complement strand
CGGGCCGACCTCCTCCGGCTTGAACATGGTGTAGAGGGGCCGATTGCGGTTGGCGAGGCCGGCCAGATAGCCGCTGAACTGCTCGGCGGGGAGCACGCGCTCGATTCCGGTGTAGGTGGCCGGGGCGCGGACGAGCTCGAGCGGGATCGCCAGGCCGTCGGCGGCTGATTCGGTCATCGTGAAGAACAGGACGCTCTCCTTCCGCATCCCGTCGACGACGAGGATGGCGTCGGGGATTTCGACGCCGCTCAGGTAGAAGAAGTCATGGCCCTGGCGGAAGGCGACGTCGCTCGACGGCGTCGCGGCGCCCAGGAAGACGGCGGCGCCGTCTCCGATCTGCGCCATCAGCCGGCTGCGCCGGGCGGCGTACTCCGGCTTGTCGAATGCACCTGCCGAGAAGGTCGAGGTGACGAGAAGAAGGACGCCAATCACGACAGCCGGAGCCCATGCGCGCAGTCTCATCGAGTTCCTCCCCGTTGCAACGCCCATTATGCGCTTTGCCGCTGGCTGGCCTCAGAACACGAGAACACGGTATAGTGCGCCAGTTCCGTCCCTGCCCAACCGTCCATGGCCCTGCAGCAAGGCACCCGTCTCGGTCCATACCAGATCGAAGCCGCCATCGGCGCCGGCGGCATGGGCGAGGTCTACAAGGCCACTGACACGCGGCTCAGCCGCACCGTCGCAATCAAGGTCCTGCCTCCGCGCTTCGCCGACGACCCCGACATGAGGGGGCGCTTCGAGCGCGAAGCGCGGACGATCGCCGGTTTGAACCATCCACACATCTGCACGCTGCACGACGTCGGCGAGCAGGACGGCACGCACTTCCTGGTCATGGAGTACGTCGAGGGCGAGACGCTGGCCGACCGCCTGTCGCGCGGACCGCTCTCCATCGACGAGGCCCTGCAGGTGGCTGGTGAAATCGTGGACGCGCTCGATCGGGCGCACCGCCAGGGCGTCGTGCATCGCGATCTCAAGCCGGCCAACGTCATGCTGGCCGGGAGCAGCGCCACCCGCTCCGGCCAGACCGTGCGATCGGGCCCGCCGCAGACCAAACTCCTCGATTTCGGACTCGCGAAGTGGGCCGCGTCGGACCCGGACGCGGCGCTCGCGGCGCAGCCCACGCGGCTCGACGTCACCGCGCAGGGCACGATGATTGGCACCTTGCAGTACATGGCGCCCGAGCAGGTCGAAGGCAAGGAGGCCGACTCGCGCACGGACCTCTTCGCCTTTGGCGCCGTACTCTACGAGATGCTCACGGGCAAGAAGGCGTTCGAAGGCAAGAGCCAGGCCAGCCTCATCGGCGCGATCATGAAAGCCGAGCCGCGGCCGATCTCGCACGCGCAGCCGCTCACCCCCGCCGTCCTTGAACAAATCGTCGCGCGCTGCCTGATCAAGGACCCCGAAGAGCGGTGGCAGCACGCCTACACTCTCAAGCGCAAGCTGCAATGGATCGTGCGCAACCGCGGCCTCGGCACGGCCGTCGTCGAAGCGCCCCGGCGGTCGAGGTTGGATCTCGTGGTGACGGCGGCGACCGCGGTGTTGCTCGCCGCGGTGTCTGTGCCGGCGTATTTCTATTGGCGCGGACCCGCCGATCCAGAGCCTGTGCAGTTCCGGCACACGATCACCGGTTTGAGCGAAGCCGACGTCGCCATCTCGCCCGATGGGCAAACGATCGCCTTTGTGGCCAAGCCGGACGGGTCAGGCGCGACGTCGCTGTACACGCGTCCGGTCAGGGGGTTGGCGTCCGTCAAGCTCGCCGGCACCGGGAATGCGACGCAGCCGTTCTGGTCGCCCGACAATCAGTTCATCGGGTACGTGAGCGGGGGCAAGTTGAAGAAAGTGCCGGCCGCGGGCGGCGCGCCCAAAGAGGTGTGCGACGCGAAGGACGCGTTCGGCGGCGCCTGGAGTGCGTCCCAGGGCGGGACGATCGTGTTCGGATCTCCGAAGGGACTCTTCGCCGTGTCTGCCGAAGGCGGTCCGGCCACGCCCGTCACGGAACTCGGGCAGGGCGAAACCGGGCACTTCTGGCCGACGTTCTTCCCGGACGGCAGGCATTTCGCCTACCTGGCCTGGTCGGAGGACGCCGCGACCCGGACGATCTTTGCCGGCACGCTCGATTCAAAGGAGCGCACGAAACTGGTGGCGGTGGAATCCAACCCGTTCTACGCGGCGTCGGGAGGGTCGCGGACCGCCGCGTCCGCGTACCTGCTCTTCCATCGACAGGCCACGCTCTTCGCCCAGCCGTTTGACGCGAAGGCCCTGCGGTTCACCGGCGATCCAGCGCAGGTTGCGGGCGACGTCTCCGGCGGTGCGGATGGCCGAGGAAGTTTCTCCGTCTCCCAGAACGGCGTGTTGCTCTACTTCCAGGGCGTCGCCGGCGCCTCCGCCGGGCGCGGCCGCACCACGAACGCCCAGTTCGGCTGGGTCGATCGCGGAGGCGGAAGAACGGGCGCCGCCATCGACGCCGGTTTCTACGGGGACATGGACCTGTCGCCGGACGGGAAGCTCATTGCCATTACGAGACAGGATGCCGGCGCACCCACGGCGGACATCTGGGTCATCGACTGGGAAAAATCGATCCCGCATCGTCTGACGACCGACCCGGGCAGCGCGATCGATCCCGTCTGG
>JANOGJ010000208.1:0-4588 GCA_031405995.1 Acidobacteriota bacterium | reverse complement strand
GGGGTGGGCGGCGCGCGCCCGCCCGGGCGGGGCGGGCGCGTGCGCGGCGCCTTTATGCCCTCTCTCACGGCCGACGTGCCGGCGGGCGCCGTTCGGCCGCGGGGGCGCTGGGCCGCGCGCCCGGGGCTCGAAGTCGCCGTGCCCGCCGCCGAGGCCGCCCTCGCGGGTCTGGTCGGCGGGCAGCACGAGCACGAAAAGGCCATTGTCAGCCTCGAAGGCCAGGCCGCGCACGCGGCGGACGAGCACGCGCGCGTCACGCGCCGGCTGGACGTCGTCGCGACCGAACGCCGGCGCGCCGAGGAAGAGGAGCGCGCCGCCGACGAACGGCGCGAGGGGTCCTCGGCAGCCATCGCCCGGCATGAGACCGATCAGCGGGAGGCCGAAGGCCGTCTCGGCGGCGTGACCGCCGGGCTGCAGACCGCGCGCGAGCTGGCAGAGGGCCGCATGCGCCTCGTCACCGAGGCGCGGACCGCCCAGGCCGGGCTTATCGAGCGCGCCGTCGCCCTCACCGCCGAGGGCGCCCGGCTCGAGGAAGCCGCGCGCGACCTCGACGACCGCATCGTCGGCCGGCGCTCCGACATCGAGCGGACCGAAGCCCGGCGCGTGGAACTGCGCGCCTCGATCCGCCAGACCGAGCAGCACCTCGACGACGACATCCGCGCGCTTGAAGGGCACCAGACGCAGGTGCGAGAGCTCGACGCGAGGGTGGTGAGCCTGCGCGACGAGTTCGGCGGGCGGGACCACGACATTCGAGGCGCGCGGCATCGGATGGAGGCCGTGCGCGGCGAGGTCATGCAGTCGGAAGTGGCGAGAGCGACGGCCGCGTCCGACCTCGCGCACCTGGCCGAGACCTGCCTCGAGACGGTGGGCGCCACGATTGATGACGTCGTCGCGATCGTCGCGGAGTTGGACGCGGCGGGCGGGCTCGTCGCCCCGGCCCGGCGCGTGGCCGCCGCGGCGGCGCCGGACGAGGACGAGGACGAGCTCGAGCCCGATGACGCGCCCGCCGGCGAGATCGCCGGCGATCCCGCCGTTGACGAGTCCGAACCCCTGGGCCCCGAGGAGGTCATTCTTGACCTGAAGAAGAAGATCGAGCGCCTCGGGCCCGTGAATATGATGGCCATCGAGCAGTTCGACGAGCTCGAGACGCGCCACACGTTCCTGACCACGCAGCGGAAAGACCTGCTGGACTCCATCGCGCAGACCGGGGAAGCCATCCGGCGGATCGACAAGACCACGCAGGAGCGTTTCGAGATTGCCTTTCATGCGATCAACCAGCACTTCGAGGGGACGTTCACGACGCTGTTCGGCGGCGGGCGCGCCGGGCTCGTCCTCATCGACCAGGAAAACGACCCCGAGAGCGGCATCGACATCATCGCCCAGCCGCCTGGCAAGCGCCTGCAGAACGTCCAATTGCTGTCAGGCGGTGAGAAAGCGCTGACGGCGATGGCCCTCATGTTCGCCATTTTCAAGTACCGCCCCAGTCCCTTCTGCCTGCTCGACGAGTTCGACGCGCCGCTCGACGACGCGAACATCGGCCGTTTCGTCGAGATGCTGCAGGGCATGCAGGAGCACACCCAGTTCATCCTGATCACCCACAACCGGAAGACGATGGAAATCGCCGACCGGTTGTACGGCGTCACCATGGAAGAGCCTGGGGTGTCCAAGCTGATCTCGGTGCAGCTCAATTGAACGAGTCCAAGGCGGCGCGCTACCAGCGGCTTCGACGGCGCGCGGGCGCCGCCGAGTTGATCTCGGGCGGCGTCGTGCTCGGCGCCGTCGCGCTGTCGCCGCTCGCGGGCTGGCTCGCCACGTGGGCCGAACGCGCGGGCCGCGGGTGGCCGCCAGTGTCGCTGCTGCTGTTCGTCGGCGCGCTCGTCCTCGTCTGGGGACTGGCGGTGCTGCCGACCAGGCTCTTTCTCGGCGCGCGGACGGGTGGCCGCCCGGGCGGCGCGGTTCCGCCCGAGGAGGTGCTGGGCGTCGAGGCGCAGGCGGCCCTGGCCACCTTGCCCCCGGCCCTCGCCGCGGCGGCGCTCGTGCGCGCGTCGGTCTGGATGGCCGCCGACTGGTGGTGGGCCCTGGCGGGGGTGGCGATGGCAGCCGGCCTGGCCGCTGCCCTGCGCGGCCTGCCGGCCCTGTTGGTGCGCCTGGCGGCGGCGCGACCACTCGCGCGGAAGGCCCTCACGTCGCGCCTGGAGGAACTGGCCAGGCGCGCCAACGTCACCGTCGCGTCGATTGACGAGCTGCCCGCCGGGGCGCAAAGCGGCGCCACGGCCCTTGTCGCCGGCGTCGGCACGGCCCGCCGTGTCTTCGTGTCCGCGGAGCTGACCGAGGACTGGACCGACGACGAGATCAGCGTCGTCGTCGCGCATGAACTGGCGCACCACGCGCACCACGACCTCTGGCGCGCGGCGGGCCTTTCCGCCGCCACGTTCACCGCCGCGCTGTGGGCGGCCGAGCGGACGCTGGTCATGGTGGGGCCGGGGCTCGGCCTGAAGGGGCCGTCGGACCTGGCGGCGCTGCCGCTGCTGGCGCTGGTGGCGGGTGTCGTGTGGGTCGCCGCCACGCCGGTCCGCCACGGCCAGTCGCGCCGCCACGAACGCCGGGCCGACGAGTTCGCGCTCGGCCTCACGGGGGGCGCGGACGCCTTTGCCACGGCGATTCGGCGGCTGGGCGCGCGACACCTGGCCGAGGAGCAGCCGTCAGCCCTCACGCGCTGGCTGTTTCACCGGCACCCGTCCGTGGCCGAGCGCCTGGCGCTCGTCGATAAGTTCAGGGTCTTGTAAGCCGACTCCGTCTATCTCGATCGGTGCCGCCCGCCCGCCCGCCGGGCCTCCGCCGGCTGGGCGTCGGGTTCGGCCTCTTCATCACGAGCGGCCGTCATCGCCGGCATCAGGTCGTTGACGACCCGCAGCAGGTGGCCCTTCTCGCGCTCCCCGAGCTGCCAGACACGATCTGAGTAGTCGTCAATCGCCTCGCACACGACCTCGCGCAGGGACTTATCCAACCGCGCGGCCGACTGCCGGAGCTTGGCAGCCGTCGCGTCGTCGAACGTAAAGGTCATCTCGACCATTACCGACTCCATCGTTTGAGGGCGGCTGTGCCTTCGAGCCGGGGTGACGGCAGTGTAACCGAGGGGCGGGGCGCGACGCCAGAGTTTCCCGCGCTAGCGTTTGCCTTCGACGATGAGGGTCGCCTTCATTTCCTTGAGGCAACGGGCGTCGATGGACAGGGTGCAGCGGATCTCGTGCTTCCCTTCCTTGTCGGCCCGGAATCGGATGGTGATGGGCTTGCCCGGCTCGGCGCGCCGGTCGATGCGGTACGGGTCTCCGATCGTGAAGCTGTGCGGGATGTCGTCCGCGTCGACGGCGAACGTGATCGTCACGAGGTCGTCGAGGTGGACCCGGATTTCCGGCGCGTCCGATCCGGTGACTTTGAAGCTGTATCGCCGCGCGCCGACGGAGACGTCCTTCTTGTTCTGGGCGACGAAACCAATGGCGCCTACGACGCCGAAGAGCAGGCATCCGATCAGGATCACGGCGGGGGGCCGGGCGGTGCGGGTGCGGAACGGGGTCACGTGGCCACCTCCTCCAGGATCAGACGCGCTCGCCGGACTATCGGTCGGAACGGCCTGCCTCGCCGATCCGCGCCGGTGTCCGGCCCGCCGGGGAGGCTGGGCGATCTAGTGCCGGCGCGGCCCGCGATCGCGGCCGCCCCGCGGACCACGATCACGATCATGAGGGCCGCTGTCGGCCGGGCCGTCGTGCACGGGGCGCGGATCCCGGGGCGCGGTCCCTTCGCCGGGCCCGAGCAGCGCCTTGCGGCTGAGCCGGACCTTGCCCGACGGGTCCACGTTGATGACCTTCACCATGATCTGCTCGCCCTCTTTGAGCTCGTCACGGACGTCCTTGACGCGGTAGTTGGCGATTTCCGAGACGTGGAGCAGGCCGTCGACGCCGGGCATGATCTCGATGAAGGCGCCGAAGTCGGTGATGCGCTCGACGCGGCCCATGTAGCTCTTCTCGATCTCGGGGGTGGCGGTCAGCTCCTGAATCATCGCGATCGCCCGGGCCGCCGCGCCCTCATCGGCCGAGGCGACGTTCACGCGGCCGTCGTCTTCCACGTCGATCTTGACGCCGGTTTTCTCGATGATCATGCGGATCGTCTTGCCGCCCGGGCCGATGACGTCGCGAATCTTCTCGGTCGGGATGCGAATCGTGACGATGCGCGGCGCGTAGGCCGAGATGTTGGCGCGCGGGGCGGGAAGGGCCTTCGCCATCGCGTCGAGGATCTCGAGCCGGCCGGTGCGCGCCTGGGCGAGCGCCTGGCGCATGATCTCGAGCGTGATGCCCGAGACCTTGATGTCCATCTGCAGGGCCGTAATGCCGGTCGGGGTGCCGGCGACCTTGAAGTCCATGTCGCCGTAGTGATCCTCGGCGCCGGCGATGTCGCTCAGCACCGCGTACTTGCCGGTCTTCTCGTCCATGATGAGCCCCATGGCGACACCCGCGACCGGCGCGCGCAGCGGCACCCCGGCATCCATCATCGCGAGCGTGCCACCGCAGACCGACGCCATAGACGACGACCC
>JANOGJ010000148.1:0-2243 GCA_031405995.1 Acidobacteriota bacterium | reverse complement strand
TCGGCCGGCGGGCGCGCCGCGGCCTCGAGGAGCGCATCGTGCGCGCCACCGCCGCGCACTACCTCATCTCCCCCACCGTGATGGCGTCGCCCGGCGAGACGCCGCAGGACCTGGGCGACCGCTTTTCGGCGACCTATCAGGTCGCGGTCGCCGCACGGACGATCCACGAGGTCGCCGAACTCGCGGCGCGTGCGCGCGAGGCCGGCAAGCGGCTGACGACCCTCACGATCGACACGGCGGTGACGTTCGCCTCGCCCAAAGCGCGCGAGGCCTTCGGCAACGACCTCGTCAACGCCGTCAACCGCCTCGTCGCCAAGTACCACGACGAACACGCGCCCGACGGCCGTCAGTACCGGCTGTTTCTCGGCGCGCATCCGGTCTTTCAGCCCGCGGCCAAGACGAAGTCAAAGCGTGCACGGCAGTGACGCACCGGAGGATCAAGTGAGCCGCTCGATCGTCAAGGAAGTCTTCATCAACGCGCCGCCCCCAGTCGTCTGGAAGGCGCTGACCGACGCGGAGGAACTCATTCGCTGGTTCCCGGTGGACGCCCGCGTTCAGCCCGGCGCAGGCGGGTCAATCTGGCTCTCCTGGGGCGGCGGCGTGGAGGGCGAGGCGCCCATCACCGCCTGGGAGCCGAACAAACGGTTCGAGTGGACGGAGACACGCGGCGCGATCAAACTCGCCGTCGACTTCCGCATCGAAGCGAAATCCGGCGGCACCATCGTCCGCCTCGTCAACTCAGGCTTCGGCGCCGGACCAGATTGGGACGATGAGTTCCACATGACGAGCGGCGGGTGGGGCTACTTCACCGAACACCTGCGGTGGTACCTCGAGCGGCATCGCGGCAAGGCGCGTGATCTCATCACCTTGCGCGAACAGGTGCCGTACGCGCGGGCCGACGCGTTCGCCAGACTCCTCGGCACCGCGTGTTTGTCGACGGACAACAGCATCGCCCGTGCCGCCCTCGGCGCGGACTACGAGACCACAACAGCCGCGGGCGAGCGGTTGACAGGCACCGTCGTCGCGTCGAGTCCGGCCACGTGGCAAATGGCGCTGACGATTCGCGAGCTGGGGGACGCCATCCTCTTCCTGGAGATGGAGCCGGATGCGGCCGGGGCAAAAGCGGGCTTCTGGCTGTCGACGTACGGCTTGAGCGCCGAGGTGGTCGCGCAAGCGCGCGAGAGGTTTGGCAAACTCTATCGGGACGCGCTCGGGATAACTTCGAACTCAGAACTTAGAACTCAGAACTAAAGGCCGGTCAAGGTGTTCCGCACGTCCCACAGCTCCGGATAGCACCGCACGTCGATACGGCGGCCGAGCACTTCCACGGGCGTGCCCTGCGTGCCGATGACGTGGCCGCCGATGATGCGCTCGACGAGCTTGAGGTGCAGCGTGCGCCAGAGAATCAGCTTCTGGTCCCAGTCGACGAGGCGCTCCGCCACCTGAAACACGTCCTCGTGCGCGGCGCTCTCGCGATAGAGGCGCACCAGGTCCAGCGTGCGGCGCCCGAGCAGACGCGTGAACGCGTCGCCTAGCTTGGGCGAGACCTCGTGCGCGCGCCGGAAACCGGGCGAATCGAAGCCGCTGCCATGGCCGAGCTGCGTGCGGACGCCGCGGTAGTCCCAGGGCGCGATGTGCTCGAGCATGCTCGTCTGGGCCTGCACCAGATCGAGGGCATCCGCGGCACGCCGGAGCAGCCGCACCGCCGCCCAGGCGTCGTCCTTGTCAACGAGGCCGGTGGCGGCCTCAATCTCAAAGCAGGCCAGCTTCAGCCAGAGTTCGGAGGCCTGATGGATGGTTTGGAAGAGTAGCTCGTCGCGGTGCGCCATCTGGTCCGGCGTCTTCTGCAGCGCGAGCAGCTCGTCGGTCCGGAGATAGCGCTCGTAGTCGGTGGCTCCCGTCCCGGGCAGGACAGGCTCGTTCAGATTCGACATGCACGAAGCTTACCCTCCCGCAAGGTGCGAGAGCATCCGGGCGCGATGGGCCACTTCCCGCGGGGTCAACTCGCGCTCGGGCTCGATGACGGCCGGACCCTGTTCCGGCGCCGCCTCCAGCAACTGCAGCTGCCGGGCCGCCCGCGCGGCCTTGAACTCGTTGAGGTCGACGACCTTCCGGTTGGCGCCTGTCATACCCCCAGCCTAGGCCGGGGGTGTGACAGGGGAGGTCATCGGGCTATTGGCCATTGGTTATTGGCCATTGCATTGGCCATTGGCGCAGCGACCCTTATTTCTTATTGAGCTCTC
>JANOGJ010000139.1:0-6222 GCA_031405995.1 Acidobacteriota bacterium | reverse complement strand
GGCTGGCGCGCTTCTGCAGGTTGTCCTGCCGCTCGGCGCGCATCTTCACGAAGTACGGCTCGCACCGGGCGCGGATGAAGTCCGTCGCGGCCCGGAACCGATCCCACAGCTTCTGCGCGGACGGCCGCGGCGCTTCCGCCGCTTCCTGCCACTTGGCGTGCAGCTCGCGGAGGGCGCGGGCAGTCGCCGGAAGGTCCGATCCCTTGCCGGCGTCGTCATTCTTGAGTGAAGCCACAATGGCCTCGGCCATCGCGATGAGCTGTTCCTGGCGCTGGGCGTTGGCGAACCGGCGCCAGTCGTCCATCTCGCGCAGCTCGCGCACGCGCGGCGCGACTTTCTCCTGCAGGCCGCGCAGCATCCGCGCGGCGTCGGCGATCTCGGCCGTCGCATCCGTCGGCCCGGAGAGGCCGGCGACAATGTCCTTCATCAGGCGGTCGCCTTCGCGCAGGGTGATGGCGTCGGCCTCGCCGGCGCGGCGCGCGCGTTCGGCCAGCCGCTGGAGTTGTCCCACCCGGGCCGTGTGCGCCTTCGCGGCGGCTTCGGCCTTGGCGGCTTCGACGACGGCCTCGCGTGCGGCGGAGGCCTGCTCGGCGGCGGCGAGCCGGGCGAGCAAGTCGTCGGCCGGCCGAGATGCGGCGTTGAGACGAGAGGCGTGGCCGCGTGCCTCGCGGCTGAGCGTGTGCAGGCGCGCGGATGCCGCAGCCCTGTCATCGTGCGACGCGAGGCTTTCGGCTTCCACGACGAGCGCGTCGAGTGTCGCGCGCGTCTCGGCCAGCATGGCGCCCATTTCGTGCCGCTTGCGGCACGCAGCCACTGCCCGGGCGAATCGCTCCGCCAGCCGGTCGGCCTCCGGGCCGTTTCCGACGAGCGGCGTGAGCGACCGCCACTCTTCTTCGAGAGGAGTCATTTGCGCGAGGATGTCGTCGCTGTTCTCGAGGTCGAGCGACTCGATGCGGATGCACAGCGCGTCGCGGGTCGCGAGCGCTTCGGCGCGCTGGCGCGCGCGCTCGAGCGTCTCTTCCGCTTCGCGGTCGCGGCGGGCGATGCCGGCTTCGGCGGCCTGCACGCCGGCGTCGAAGCGCGCGACGAGCGCGGCGTCGGTCACGTCCATGGCGCGCCAGGCGTCGTTGACCTTCGCGAGGTCGACGCGTGTTTCAGTCTTCTCAACGGATTCGACGAGCGACGCGATCTGCTGGCGTCGTTCCTCGTCGGCGGCGCGGCGCGCGGCTTCAGCCGCTTCGATCTCCTGAATCCACTGGCGGGCGCGGCGGCTCACGGACTTCTGCTGCGCGCGCGTTTCGATCGACTTCACGAGCGCGAGGTCCGCCGTCGGCGTGAGGATGCGCTCGAGCGCGGACAGCGCGACGTCCTTGTGCTCGCTGTTCTGGGCGACCTCGACGAGCTCGGCCGCGTCGGTCAGGCGATCGAGGGCGGCGGCCGCGATAGTCTCGTGCTTGGCATGGCGCGCGATGCCGCTGAGCGCGCGCTCGTCGGTCGTACGGACCAGCGCTTCGATGCGGATGGCTTCGGGCGCGTCGCTGCGCGCGATGGTGGACAGCCGGCGCGCGTCCGACAGGGCGCGCACCGCGGCGAGGGCCGAGGCCTCGTCGTCGCTGGCGGTCGAGAGGGCGACGAGCCGGTCGTTGGCGCGATCCCGGGTCTCCGCGTCGGCGTCGGCCGAGGCCACGCGTCCGAGCACCGCAACATCGGTCGTACGGCACAGGGACGCCCGTCTGACACGCGCGTCGGGGTCGGTCTCAGCCAGCACAGCCAGCTCGTTCGCGTCGTCCAAATCGCGTACGGCCTCGAGGCGGACCGAGGGGTCAGCGTGCTTCCAACGGGGCAGCGGCTTGAGTTTGTCGAGGAGTCCCATGGTCCGGTGCCTGAATACATAAGAAAATGATGTGCCGTACGAATTCAGGTGATCGACGCAGGGGCACGAGTTACCCGATCGTTACAGGTCAATCACTTACGGGGATCTGCTGCCCGGCAGGGCAGATTCAGTGACCTGGCGATCCAGTGAGATGAATCCGGGAATCCAAGGAACGGGCGGGGGGCGCAAATCGCCTGTCCTCGCGGCCGACCTCCTGCCGTGAGCAAGTTTCGCAATGCGATAATGTCCGCGTGCATGTCGTAGGCCAGAGACGCGCTGAGAGCGGGGCGTTCGAGGATCAGGGCCGGCTCGCCAGAACCGCCGCCCTGCTGCGAGGCACCGCGTGGCTCGTGCCGCGCGGCATCTACCGCTTTTCAAGCTTCGATGAGGCTGATGCGTGGATGACCGAGATGATCCTGCGTACGCGCGAGCGCCTGAACCTGAAGACGTCGTCCGACTCTGCCGGGCGCTGAACGACGCCGGCGCACGCTACGGCGCCCCACGGAAGTAGTCCCCTCGCGTTCGCGCACACGACCTTGGAAGTCCACCTGATCGACGGCACGTACGAGCTGTTCCGGCACTACTACGGCGCGCCCTCGGCGCGCGACGACCGCGGCAACGAGGTCGCGGCGGTGAAGGGGGTGCTCGCGTCCGTGCTGGGACTCATCAAGCACGGCGCCACGCACGTCGGCGTCGCGACCGACCACGTCATCGAGTCCTTCCGCAATAACCTTTGGCGCGGCTATAAGACGAGCGAAGGGATCGAGCCGGACCTGCTCGCGCAGTTCCCGTTGCTCGAAGAGGCGCTGACGGCGCTCGGCGTCGTCGTCTGGCCGATGGTGGAGTTCGAAGCCGATGACGCCCTGGCGTCCGCTGCGACGATCGCGGCGAGGGACAAGCGGGTGAGTCGCGTCATCATCCGGACGCCCGACAAAGATCTGACGCAGTGCGTTCGCGGCACGCGCGTCGTGCAGTTCAATGTCCGCACGCGCGCGTTCACGGACGAAGCCGGCGTCATCGCGAAGTTCGGCGTCGCGCCGGCGTCCATCCCGGACTACCTCGCGCTCGTTGGCGATGCCGCCGACGGATACCCGGGTCTGCCTGGCTGGGGCGCGAAGTCCGCCGCCGCGGTGCTCGCCAACTTTGGCCATCTCGAGTCGATTCCGGCGGACTGGCGCGAGTGGCACGCGAACGCCTCCCGTCCCGCCGCGCTCGCGGAGACGCTCGCGCGCGATCGCAACAAGGCCCTCCTCTTTCGCACGCTCGCGACGTTGCGCACGGATCTGCCACTGTTCAAGAAGGTCGATGAACTGCGGTGGACGGGCCACACGCCGGCGTTTCCCGCGCTCGCGAAGAGGTTGGATGCCGCCAAGACCTAAACCGCTTGTCATTTCGCACGGAGGCACGGAGAAGGACGGAGGCATGGAGAAATCCATTGGGGGGGGAACTGTTTCCCCAAGAAGTTCCTCCGTGTCCACCGTTTCTCCGTGTCCTCCGTGTCCTCCGTGTCCTCCGTGTAAAATGACTAATCGATTTCCTGTTCGAGCCTTGCGACAAGCCCGTCCAGCTGATCGACGACAGCCTGAACAGTCGACGGCTCACTGAGATCGACGCCCGCCTTGCGGAGCAGCGCCATCGGATGATCGCTGCCGCCGGACGCCAGCAGCTCGAGATACCGAGCGCGCGCCGCCGCCTGCGACGCGGCCGGCCCCGTCTGGATCTCCCGCGCGAGCTTGGCCGCCGACGCGAAACAGGTCGCGTACTGATAGACGTAGTAGGGCGAGTTGAAGAAGTGCGGGATCCGCGCCCAGGTGATGGGCGTCAGCGTCTCCATCTCGACCGAGTCGCCGTAGTAAGCCTCGAAGCGCTCGGCGTACAGCCCGTTCAACACCTCGGCCGTAATGGGTTCGTCGCGCTCGACCCGCTGGTGCACCGCCAGCTCGAAATCCGCGAAGAGTACCTGCGCGTAGAACGTGCTCGCGATGTTGTCGATCGCGTGCTGCAGGAGGACGATGCGCTCCTGGCGGTGGGTGGCGCGGGCGAGCAGATGCTCGAGCAGCAGCGCCTCGGAGAGCGTCGACGGCACCTCCGCGACGAAGATGGTGTAGTCCGAGTACACGAACGGCTGCCGCTCCTGCGAGAGCATCGTGTGCATCGAGTGGCCCATCTCATGCGCCAGGGTGAACACGTCGTCCAGCGTGTCCGACCAGTTGAGCAGCATGTAGGGGTGCACGCCGTAGACGGCGGCGGAGTAGGCGCCGCTGCGCTTGCCGTCGTTTTCGTAGACGTCGATCCACCGCTCCTTGAAGCCGCGCCACATGCGCGCCTGGTAGTCCGGGCCGAGCGGCTCGACCGCCTCGACGATCGGCGCGAGCACCTCGTCGTAGGAGTACCGGCGGTCCCAGTCGACGATCGGGATCGAGAAGTCGTACGGGAAGTATCGATCGAGCTTGAGCGCGCGCTTGCGGAGCCGATGGTAGCGGCGGAGCGGTTCGACGCCGGCGCGCGTGGCCGTAATCAATGTGTCCAGCACCGACCGCGGGATGTCGTTGCCGTGCAGCGCCGCGTCGAGCGTCGTCTCGTAGCCGCGCGACCGGGCGTGAAACCAGTCCCGCTCGCAGATGCCGTGGAGCAGCGTCGCGTAGGTGTTGCGGTTCGCGGCGTACATCCCGTAGTGGGCGAGCAGCGCCGCGCGGCGATCGGCCTGATTGCGGTTCGTCGCCAGCACCGCGCGGTACTGACCGTACGACATCGTCACGCTCTGGCCCGTGCTGAGCGTGATCTCCGGGAACTTCGCGTCGGCGGTCGAGAGCGCCGAATAGGCTTCGTTCGGCGCGCTCGAGAGACGCGCCGAGAGCGACATCAGCCGCTCGCCCTTTTCGTCGAGGACGTGCTCCTGCTGCCGGTAGACCTCTTCGATCGCGAAGCGGTAGAGCGCGAGGTCCGCGTTCTCGCTCATCCACTTCCGGACGGTGTCGAGCGGAATCGCGAGCAGCTCGGGGCTGAACCACGACGTCGCCTGCTGCCAGCGCGCGATGAGCGCCTGCACCTGCTGGCGCCGGGCGTTGACCTGGTTGTCGCGCTGATCCTCGTCGTGCTTGAGCGATGGGTAGTAGTAGACGCCGTACGCGAGCTGGCCGAGCTCGTCGTTCAGGCGATAGGCCGCGAGCAGCCGGCCGGCGCTCTGCCCGAGCGTGCCCTTGAGCGCCGCATACTCCCCGATCCTGCGCTCGAGGACCGCGCGCGCGGCTTCCCACGCGGTCCAATCCGGGAACACGTCCGCCAGATTCCACTTGTAGGCGTCGTCAATCTCGGCCCGGTTCCTCGGGCGGACGGGGGCGGTCACGGACATCGAGAGATGATAAGGGACGAAACGGGTGAACGGGCGAACTGGTGAGCTGGCGAACGGGGGGAATGCCCAATGACCGATGGTCAATGGCCCAATGCAATGACCAATAGCCATTGGCCAATGGCCCGATATAATCGCCCTCCTTGTTTGTCCCTGGAGGCTCCATGTTGAGGCACCTGCGTTTTCTCACCCTGTGTCTGCTGGCCGTCGGCCTGGCGGCGTCAGGGTCATCCGTCCTTGGCCAGTCGCAGACCGGCCCGGTCGCGACCGAGTTCGAGGATCTCCACTTCCGGTCGATTGGTCCCGCGACGATGTCGGGCCGGACGTCGGGACTGGCGGTGTTCGAAGCGAACCCGGCCATCTTCTACGTCGGTACCGCCCATGGCGGCGTGTGGAAAACGACGAGCAACGGCGCCCTGTTCGAGGGCCAGTTTCAGGACAACGGCCTGATCTCGATCGGTGCGGTCGCCGTGTCCCAGCTCACTTCCGATCTGGTCTGGGCGGGGACCGGCGAGTCGAACAACCGGCAGAGTACCTCCTGGGGCGACGGCGTCTACAAATCCACGGACGGCGGCAGGACCTGGCGCAATATGGGTCTGCGCGAGTCGAAGCACATCCACAAGATCGCGATCGATCGCCAGGACAACAACATCGTGTTTGTCGGCGCGACCGGGGCGCTGTTCGGACCCGGCGGCGACCGCGGCCTGTACAGGACGTCGGACGGCGGCGCCACGTGGACGCGCGTGCTGTTCGTCGATGACGACACGGGCGTCAACGACGTCGTGCAGTCGGTGTCGGATCGCAACACGCTCTACGCGTCGACGTATCAGCGGCGCCGCTCGCAGTGCTGCATGAACGGCGGCGGGCCGGGCAGCGGCATCTGGAAGTCGACGGACCTCGGCGAGACGTGGACGCGTTTGTCGGTCGGCCTGCCCGCCGGATCGCTGGGACGCATCGGTCTGGACGTCTATCGCCGCAGCGCGAACATCGTCTACGCGAC
>JANOGJ010000123.1:0-2981 GCA_031405995.1 Acidobacteriota bacterium | reverse complement strand
CGGTCGTGGTGTCAGCGGGCTCGTGCGGAGGCGGCGAGCCGGCGCCCCGGCCCGACGACGTGGCCACGTTCCTCAAGGAAGTGGACGCCGCCATCCTGAAACTCGGCGTCGAAGCCGGACAGGCGGGCTGGGTTTCCTCGACGTACATCACCGGCGACACGGAAGCGCTCAACGCCAGGGCCAACGAGGCCTATTTGAGCGCCGTGGCGCGGTTCGCCAAGCGCGCCGCGCGGTTCGACCGCGTGGCCGTCCTTCCGGAGGAGCGGCGTCAGCTCGATCTCCTGAAGCTCTCGAGCGACCTGGTGCCGCCGAGCGACTCGAAGGAATCCGAGGAGCTCGCGAAGCTCGCGGCGAGTCTCGAAGCCACGTACGGCCGCGGCAAGTGGTGCAAGGACGCGTCGAAGCCGGAGACGTGCCTCGACATCGAGAAGATCACGGAGATCCTGGCGACCTCACGCGACGAGCCGCGCATCCGCGAAGCGTGGGAAGGCTGGCACACGATTTCCGTGCCGATGCGCAAGGACTACACGCGCTTCATCGAGCTCGCCAACAAGGGCGCGCGCGAGCTCGGCTTCGCCGACACCGGCGCGCTGTGGCGGCTGAAGTACGACATGCCGGCCGACGACTTCACCAGGGAGGTCGATCGACTCTGGGATCAGGTGCGGCCGCTCTATGTGTCGCTCCACGCGTACGTGCGGATGAAGCTGCATGAAAAGTACGGCGACGCGGTCCCGGCGTCAGGGCCGATTCCAGCGCACCTCACCGGCAACATCTGGGCGCAGGACTGGAGCAATGTCTTCCCGCTCGTCGCGTCCGGCTCGGCCGATCCCGGCTACTCGCTCACCGACATCCTGAAGCGCCGCAAGACCAGTCCGATCGAGATGGTGAAGATGGGCGAGCGGTTCTACACCTCGCTCGGGCTCGCGCCGATGCCGAAGACGTTCTGGGAGCGGTCGCTGTTCGCGAAGCCCGCGGACCGCGACGTCGTCTGCCATGCCAGCGCCTGGGACATCGACTACGCGGACGACCTGCGCATCAAGATGTGCATCGATCCGACCGAGGAAGACTTCACGACCATCCATCACGAGTTGGGCCACAGCTACTATCAGCGGGCCTACAAGGATCAGCCGGTGCTGTTCCGGGACAGCGCGAACCAGGCGTTTCACGAGGCCATCGGCGACACCATCGCGCTGTCGGTGACGCCCGAGTATCTCGTGCGGATAGGCATGCTCGACAAGGCGCCCGACACGTCGCGTGATATCGGCCTGCTTCTGTCACGCGCCCTCGAGAAGATCTCGTTCCTGCCCTTCGGCCTCCTCATCGATCAGTGGCGATGGGCGGTCTACTCCGGTCAGGTGACGCCGGCCGACTACAACAAAGCCTGGTGGGAACGCCGACTGAAGTACCAGGGCGTGGCGCCGCCCTCGGCGCGCGGCGAGGCGTTCTTCGATCCGGGCGCCAAGTACCACGTGCCGGCCAACTACTCGTACACGCGCTACTTCATCGCGCACATCCTGCAGTTCCAGTTCCATCGGGAGCTCGCGAAGGTGGCCGGATGCACGACGCCGCTCCACCGGTGCTCGATCTACGAGAGCAAGACGGCCGGGGCGAGGCTGGATGCGATGCTGAAGATGGGCCAGTCGAAGCCGTGGCCGGATGCGCTGCTAGCCCTCACGGGAGCGCGCCAGATGGACGCGACGGCCATCGTCGACTATTTCGCCCCGCTCAAGGCCTGGCTCGACGCGCAGCTCAAGGGCAAGCCGGTGGGGTGGTAGACGCCGTCTATTTGGCGGCAGCGGCAGTAGCCGCGGCGATCAGTTTCTGTTTGTCGGGCGGGCCGACGCCTTCCCAGGCGTTGAGGACCGTGCCCGACTTGTCGACCAGCACGAGCGTGGGCGTGACGCGCACGCGCGTATCGGCCGGAGCCGACTGGATGCTGGCGTCGCCGACGCCGAGGCTCTTCGCGAACACGGCGTCCTCCTCGCGCGAGCCGGCGTGGCCGACCAGGACCACCGCGTCTCCCGATTCGATCACGGCTCCCACCAGCTCCTTCAGGAAGGGCTGCGCGGTTTGACAGGCCCCGCAGCTGGCGCGCGCGAAGAGCACCAGCGTTCGGGGCGCCGTCGCGTACCACGACGTCGGCACGTCGATCCGGTCACCCGCGGAGTAGGCCGGAGTGGGCCGCGCCGGCTCCAGGCCCAGGGCGCTCGCCACCCGCGGCCAGGCCACGACGCCGAGCGAGGCGCAAAGCGTGACGGCGAGCACGAGGCTCGCCGTCACCGAGAGTTTGTTGATGAGACGGTCGGCCGACACGCTTACAGGCCTTCCTGGCCGCCACCGCCGCCCGGCCAGCGGATGATCTTGCACCAGCCGGTGCACGCCCACGACCAGAACGGCCCGCACATCGGCCAGTCGAGGTCGAACACGCAGTCGTACATCTCCGAGCACTGCAGCGACGGATCGGGCACGAGGTCGCACGTGTCGATGTCGATGTTGCAGTTGCAGTCCGGAATGTCGGCTGACGCGACGCGCCACGACCGCACCCGGTCGGCCAGCCGCTGCGTGAGCGGCAGCGCGCTCGGACGCGTGAGAACCCGGGGGCCCAGCGTCACGAACAGCTCGCTCGACGCCTGCGGTCCGAGCTCCACCAGCGCCGTGTTGAAGACCTGGCTGATCCGATCGCGGACCTCGGCGCTGACCGGAGGCGCGAACGCGGCCGGCGAGATCATGGTCATCGCCTCGCGGACAACGGCAGCCTGCGCCGGCGTCAGCCCGGGATGCGTGTCGAGGTAGTTCTGGAACTGCGCACGCCAGACGTCGGCGCGGCGATCGGGCGTGAGTTCACGCATGATCGCGCGGCGGTACACCGCCGGATACGCGTCGATGTCCGCCGCGGCCGCGTTGAGCTCGTCAGGCGAGAGTGCCGCCGTATAGGCCACCGCAGCGGCGGCCCCGTTCGGTGTGATGGCCACGGGCAACAG
>JANOGJ010000122.1:0-3051 GCA_031405995.1 Acidobacteriota bacterium | reverse complement strand
GATCCAGAATTGCATGCCCGGTACGCCCTCCGCGTGGATACCGGGACGCGAGGCGAGCGCGGCCGCCGCAGCGGGAGGCGGGTCACCGGGCCGGCGCGTGAGGTCGAGGATCTCGACCGGGCAGGTCACCGTCGCGAGGGCGCCGGTCAGTGACGCGCCCGTCAGCGATTCGAGCAGTGGGCGCCCCACGTTCCAGCCGAAGATGTTGACGGAGTGGCCGGCGGCCGCGCTCGCCTCGCGTCCCGGTATCCACGCGGAGGGCGTACCGGGCATGCAATTCTGGATCGACAGCAACTACATCGATCTCCAGCAGGCCGGGCTCGTGCAGGCGACCGCCGCGCTCGTCGGAGCCCCGCCGGCATGACGAACGAGGTATTGGAAACGCGCGGCGCTGACGGGTTCGTGCGTCGCGGCATCCTGTCGCTCCCGGACGGCCCGCCTCGCGCGGGCCTGCTCCTCATCACTGCCGGCGTGAAATACCGGACCGGTCCGAGCCAGCTCTATGTGTCGATCGCGCGCGCGTTGGCCGACCGGGGGGTTGCGACGCTCCGGTTTGACGCCGTCGGCGTGGGCGAAAGCGACGGTGCAATTGAAGCGGGGCCGAGCCACGTCATCTTCCAGGCGGCCGAGCGCGGCCGCTTCGCGCCGGACGTCGAGCTCGGATTTCACGCGCTCGGCGAGCGATTGGATCCGCAGGCTCGGATCTTCGTCGGCGGCCTCTGTGGGGGCGGCCTCACGGCGCAACTGGCCGCCGCCGGAATCAAAGACCAGAGGCTCGCCGGCGTCCTGTCGCTCAACATCGCGATTCGCCACACGGCGACGCCGGGCCGGCGGCCGGCGCCGGTCGCGTCGGAAGCCAAGGCGACGCTTGCCGCTTACCCGCGCAAGCTCTTGGCCGGGCAGACCTGGACCCGCCTGTTCTCGGGGGCGGTCGGGCTTCGCCATATTCGTCGCACGCTGTCGGCCGCGCTGGGCCGGACGCATTCCGTCGAAGACGCGGGGCTCAACCCGCTCTTCATCCCGAGCTTTCGCCGCCTGATGGACCGCCGAATCCCGCAGTTGCTCGTGTTTTCAGGAAATGACGGCCGGTGGGCGCCGTTCAACGATCTCATCCTCGGTCCGGTGCTTGGCGGCGCACTCGAGGGCCCGTCACACTCGGTGCGGCTCATCGCGGATGCGGACCATCACTTGTGCTGGCCCGAATGGCGCAACGAAGCCATCGGCTGGATCGCCGACTGGATGGCGAAGGCCTAGCCTGCCTAGCGCCCGATCAGCCGCTTCACCGCGAGACGGCCCGCGGTGCCCCAGCGCGAGGCGTCGAACGGCCACTGCCGTAGCGACGCCAGGTACTTCCGGAGCGCGGTCTTCGGATCGCCGGCGTCGATGCACTCGCCGCCGACGTCGGCCAGCACGAGCGCGCGCATCCGGTTCGACACCCCGCTGAGCGCCTCGGGCCAGCGCGCCAACGCGGCGTCGAGCGCCCGCCACTGGTTCCCCTCCCGGGGACCGGGATCTCGCCACGTGCCGGTGCCGTGCAGTGCGACCTCCACGAGTCGATCCGGGACGTTGCGAATCGCAAACTTCGCCGCCACCCGCATCCAGAGGTCCCAGTCCTCCGCCGACGGCAGGGTCTCGTCCCACAACCCCACGGCCTCGAACACCTCGCGGCGAATCAGCGCGCCTGACGCCGACCCCCCGATCCAGAAGTCGCGCACGGCGACGCGGCGTAACTGGAGTACCAGGTCGAGTGGATCGGACGCGCGCTCGGCAAAGTCACGGTGCCCGATCGGCGCGCCGGATCCCGACACGAACACGACGCCGCACCCGACCGCGCCGAGCGTCGGGTCGCGCTCGAACAGCTCCATCTGCCGGCTCAGCTTGTCGGGCCGCCAGCGATCGTCGGCGTCCAGGAACGCAATATAGCGGCCCTTCGCCGCGCGGATGCCCATATTGCGCGTCGCCGAGGGCCCGCGAATCGGCTGACGGAGCACGGTGACCGCGCTGCCGTAGCCGGCGAGAACCTCGTTCGTCGCATCCGTCGAGCCGTTGTCGACGACGATGACCTCGACCGGCGCGTAGGTCTGCGCCGCGACGCTGTCGACCGCCCGCCGCAGGAACTGACCGTAGTTGTAGGACGGGATGACGACCGAGACAAGTGGTGGCTTCATCTGCTGCCGGTGACAGCCAACCGCTCGTCGTAGATCGCGCCCATCCGCTGGGCGGCGGCCTCCAGCGAGAACGAACCGGCCATTCGCGCGGCGGCGCGGGCGCCAAGGCGTTCACGCATTGCGGGATCGGCCACCAGCGCCATGACGTGCCGGACGAGCGCCGGCACGTCGCCGTGGTCAAAGAGAAGGCCGGTGTCGGTCGACACCAGCTCCGGTGTTCCCCCTACTCGCGACGCGACGACCGCGCAGCCACACGCCATCGCCTCCATCAGCGCGTTCGGCAGCGCCTCGAAGCGGGAGGGCAGCACAAACACGTCCATCAGGTTCAACCAGGGCACGACGTCCCCGGCCGTGGGCTCGAACCGGCAGCGGCCCGAGATGCCGCGCGCCGAGGCCTCCGCCTGCAGCCGATCACGCTCCGGCCCGGATCCGACGACGAGGAGAAAGAGGTGGGGTTGGGTTGCCAGACAGACCGCGAACGCCTCGATCAGGACGGAGAGGTTCTTTTCAGGCCGAAGCGCGCACAGCGTGCCGACCACAATCGCGCCTTCCGGCACGCGGCCCTCGCGCGGCACCACCATCCGCCGGAATCGGGTGATGTCGAGGCCGTTGTGGCAGAGGTGGATTCGGCGCGCCGAGAGGTGTTCGTCGCGGAGCAGGTGCGTCCGCATCGCGTCGCAGTTGACGACGATGCCGTCAGCCAGCCGGTGGCTGACCCTCATGCCCAGCCGGACAAGCGCGGTTCGAGCCTGCTGGTAGTTCCGCTGGCTCGTGAGGACCACGGCGGGACGCAGCCAGGCGATCGCAAACCCAATCAGCAGGCAGCTGGGAGGGTCAAAACCGTGCACGATGCGAATCCGGTGCTCGCGGATGTACCGGCGCA
>JANOGJ010000064.1:0-2706 GCA_031405995.1 Acidobacteriota bacterium | reverse complement strand
CGCGTGTTGGCCACCGGCGCCTGGCCGGCCACGCTCGTCATGAGCTGATCCATGTATTCCAGCTTCTTCACCGCGGGCCAGTCCTGGAAGCGGCTGCGCCAGTCGCTGTCGGGCGTGAGCCACACGGCGAACGTCTCGGCGAAGTCCTCGTCCGGATGGCTCTGGGCGTACCAGGAGTCGAGGTGCAGCACGAAACTCTTGGAGTACGGCCGCGGCAGGTAGAAATCCGGATACGGCGTCGAGGGCCGGCCGAAAATCCGGCTGCGCCGCCGCCGCGCGCGGAGCGCGTACGCGTTGTCGATCGCGTGGCCGGCCTCGTGCCGCAGAATCTGCATGCACCACTCGGGAGTGCCGCCTTCGACCTCGAGCATCTGCGCCTTCTCGAGCTTCATCAGGCGGGGATGCGCGAGGTAAAAAGGAATCGCGATGCCGGGCACGCCGTCGGGCGAGAACCACTCCGACGAGAGCCAGACGTGCGGGCGGAACGTGATGCCGCGCGCGGCGAGTTCGTCGTACAGCTGCGCGACGCGCGCCTCGAGCCAGCTGCCCTCAATCGTGAGGCCCAGCTCCGAGAACCGGACGTCGAAGTGCGCCTCGTCCGCCATGTCGGGCCAGCCCGGCCTGGTGGCGGGTGCGAGCCGGCGCCGAGGGGGACGCGGGGATGGGGAGCGGACCACGGGAATCGAATATCATAGGCACGGGAAGAAGACGTCGGGTGTCTTTTCCAAGGAGGTTGCATGCGGTCCATTCGACAGGCATTGACGGCTCTCGCCCTTGCTCTCGCGGTCGCGACGTCGGCCGTCGCCGGACAGGCGTCCGCGGCTCCGCCCGCCCAGGCCAAGCCGCAGACGCAGGCGCCACCGCCCCCGCCTCCACCCAAGGACCCTCAGGAGGTGAAGTACAAGGAGACAGTCGTCGTCTCGGCGTCCAAAACCGAACAGCGGCTCGTGAACGCGCCGGCGACGATGACGGTCATCGGACCGGAGACGCTGAACCTGGCGCCGTCGACGAACTACGGTGATCTGCTGCGCGCCGTGCCGGGCGTGAACGTGACGCAAATCTCCGCGCGCGATGTGAACGTGACGAGCCGCGGCGCGACGAGTTCGCTCGCGACCTCCCAGCTGGCCGTCATCGACGGGCGAAGCATCTATCAGGACTTCTTCGGCTTCGTGATGTGGGACTTCATGCCGGCCAACGTCAACGAGATCAAACAGATCGAGGTGATGCGCGGGCCGGCGTCTGCCGTGTGGGGCGCCAACGCCTTGAACGGCGTGATCAACGTCATCACCAAGTCGCCGCGTGAGATGCAGGGCACGTACCTGATCCTCGGCGGCGGCGGCTTCGGCAAGGACGTCGAGGGCCACCCGGCGGACGCGGGCGGCCTCTTCTACGTGAACGGCACGTACGCCGCGGCGGCGAACGACCGCTGGGCCTACAAGATTTCACTCGGCACGTACTCGTCGGACGCCTTTGCGCGGCCGCAGGGGCTGATTCCGAACGGCGGTACGACGAGCTATCCGAACTACACGAACACCGGCACGTCGCAGCCGAAGTTCGATGTGCGCGTGGACTACGATCGACCGGAGAAGAAAGGGACGCTCAGCTTCTCGGGCGGCGTCGGGGCGACCGACGGCATCATGCACTCGGGCATCGGGCCCTTCGACATCACGTCGGGCACGACGATGAGCTACGGCAAAATGGCGTACACGAAAGGCGCGCAGCGCCTCCAGGTGTTCCTGAACATGCTCGACGGCGACGCCAAGAACCTGCTCACGGTCGATCCGAGCGGCAAACCGATCAACTTCGTGTTCAAGACCAAGACGTTCGACGTCGAATACGGAGACACCAAGACGATCGGCACGAAGCAGGCGCTGACCTACGGCGGCAACCTCCGGTACAATGCGTTCAATCTGACCATCGCGCCGGGGGAGGATTCGCGAACGGAGGGCGGCGCCTACCTTCAGGACGAGGTGTTTTTCAGCGACCGGTACCGGCTGGTCATGGGCGCGCGCGTGGACAAGTTCTCGTCGATCAGCGATGCCGTGTTCTCGCCGCGCGTGTCGTTCCTCATCAAGCCCGCGGCTGACCACGCGTTCCGCGTGTCCTACAACCGCGCGTTCCGCTCGCCGTCGATGATCAACAACAACCTCGACGTCACTATCGCGCAGCCGATTCCGATGAACGCGTTCCACCCAGGCTATGGGTCGCTCGTCTACTTGATGCCCGTGGACGCCGACGGGTACAAGGACCTGACCGAAACACAGCTGGACGCGTTCGAGATTGGCTACACCGGCACGATTCGGAATCGGGCCGTCGTCTCCGCCGCGTGGTTCTACAACATCACCAAGGACGACGTCTTCTTCACGCAGGTGGGCACCTATCCGGTCAGCCCCCCGCCGCCGGGGTTCCCCGACATCCCAGGGGCGCCGGGGTCGGGGCCGTTCGTGTGGGCCGGGGCCTATGCCGCCGGCCTTCGGCTCCCGAGCGCCTACAGCTACCGCAACCTCGGGACCGTGGACCAGACCGGTTTCGAGCTCGGCGTCGACACGACGGTGACCAAGAACGTCAACCTGAACGTGAACTACTCGTACCAGGCCGATCCGGAGCCGGACTTCCCTGGGTTCACGGCGGCGCAGGCGCTCAAGGAAATCAACCTGCCGCCGACGAACCGCTTCAACTTCGGCGTCTCGTACTCGGGCGCGCGGT
>JANOGJ010000020.1:0-8764 GCA_031405995.1 Acidobacteriota bacterium | reverse complement strand
AGATCATCGTCGACACCTACGGCGGCGCGGGGCCGCACGGGGGCGGCGCCGTCTCGGGCAAGGGCCCCACCAACGTCGGTAGGTGGGCCAGCTACATGGCGCGCGACAAAGCGAAGAACGTAGTCGCGGCCGGCCTCGCGGAGCGCGCGCTCGTGCAACTCGCTTACGCGATCGGCGTGGCCGATCCCGTTTCGATTCTTGTGGACACGTCCGGCACGGGCAAAGTCGACGACGAGAAGATCGTCGAGATCGTGCGGGCGCATTTCAAGCTGACCCCGCGCGGGATCATCGAGACGCTGGATCTGCGTAGGCCGATTTACCGACTGACGGCGGCGTTCGGCCACTTCGGCCGCACCGAGCCGGAGTTCACCTGGGAGCGCACGGACAAGGCCGGCGCGTTGAGGGCGGACGCGGGGCTGTGGCCGGCCGGCGCGCCACGATGGTCCGGCGCGTCCTGAAGTTCGCGGGTGTGACAACGGCGGCCGTTCTGGCCGCCGTTGCGCTGTACGTCCTCGTCACCCTGCCGCCGCGCGCCGTGGCGCTGCCGTCCGCGCTGCCGCCCGGAACCGTGTACGGGGCGTACCACGTGCACAGCTCGAGGTCCGACGGTTCAGGGACGGTGGACGAGATCGCCGCGGCGGCCGGACGGGCCGGCCTCTCGTTCGTCATTCTGACCAATCACGGCAACGCCACGCGGCCACCCGATCCTCCGGCGTATCACCACGGCGTGCTGTGCCTCGATGCGGTGGAGATCACGACCAACGCCGGCCACGTCGTGGCGCTCGGGCTGACCCGCGCCGCCGGCTACCCCCTGGCGGGGGAGGCCCGCGACGTCGTCGAGGACATCCACCGGCTGGGCGGCATGGCGATCGCCGCGCACCCGGACTCGCCGCGCCCGGAGCTCCGCTGGCGCGCGGGCAGCACGGGGATCGACGGCTTCGAATGGCTCAGCGCCGACTCCGAATGGCGCGACGAATCCGGTGGCCGCCTGCTGATGGCGGCGGCGCGCTCGCTCATCCGTCCCGCCGGCGCCATCGCGTCGCTCTTCGAGCGTCCAGTGCGATCGCTGGCGCGATGGGACGCGGCCGCGCGCGCGCGCCCCGTCGTCGCGGTGGCGGCCCTCGACGCGCACGCCAGGATTGCGTGGGGCGAGGACCGCGAGCCACGACGCGCCGGAGGGCTGTCGTATCCGGGCTACGAGACGATGTTCAGGACGGCCGCGCAGGCGGTGTTACTGGACGGACCGTTGTCGGGCACCGCCGCGGATGACGCGGCGCGTCTCCTGACGGCGATCGCGGCCGGCCGCACCTTCTCCATTGTGCGAGCGTTCGCCGATCCCGCCGCGCTCGACTTTTACGGCGAGAAGGACGGCGTGCGGGTGCCCATGGGCGGCGCGCTCGACGCGGCCTTCGCGGGCGTCCGGCTCTCCGCGGGCGTCCCGGGCGTGCCCGAGGCTGAGCTGACCCTGATACGCGACGGCCAGCGGGTCGCGGCGGGGAAGGGGACGCTGGAATTCGCGCCGACGGCCGTGGGCGTCTACCGTATTGAAGCCTTCTACCCCGGCCATGTTTTTCCGTGGCTGCTCTCGAACGCGATACGCCTGGGCCTGGGCGCGCCGGCCCTCGTGCCGGCTCCCGCGCCTCAGGCCGCGCCGACGAAGGCGCTCGCGGTCACCGGCGGGCCGTGGACCACCGAGCACGACCGCTCTTCAACGGCGTCGTTCGTCGCCGAGGGCGCGGGGGTCCGTTTGCTGTACGAACTGGGCAGCGGCCCGCTCGCGAGCCAGTACGCGGCGCTCGTCACGACGGCCGCGGGCGACGCGGCGCTCGATCGGATTCGCTTCACGGCGCGGGCGGATCGGCCGATGCGGGTGTCGGTGCAGGTCCGGGTCGCGGGCGGTGGACCCGATGGCCGGCGCTGGCGTCGTTCGATCTACGTGGATCGCGAGCCGCGCCTGGTGGACCTCGCGCTCAGCGACTTCGAGCCCGTCGGACCGGCGACGAACCTCAGGCCCGTTGTGGCCCGCGTGCAAGCGGTCCTGTTCGTGGTCGATACGGTCAACACGACGCCGGGAGCCGGCGGGTCGGTGTGGCTCTCCGGCGTCACGCTCGGCCTGGGCGATGTCGACCGCCCTGGCGGCGGCTGAACGTCTGCTCAGGTGCGCGCCGTGAGGAGCAGGTACAACGCGGCGGTGAGAAACAGGAGGTTCGCCGCCCACGCCGATAGGCCCGCCGGAAGCACGCCGGCGGTTCCCGCCGCGATGAAGAACGTCTGGATCAGGTAATAGGCGACCGCCAGAGCAATCGCCAGCCCCATGCCGTACAGCGCGCCGTGACGGCCCGTGGCCACGCCCAGCGGAATCGCGAGCAGCGTCAGCACGACGGCGCCGAGGGGAAACGCCAGCTTGCGGTGCAGATTGACGCGGTGCTCCTGCACGCTGAATCCACTGGCGCCGAGCCGGCGGTTGTACTCGAGCAGCTCGCGGAAGCTCAGCCGACTGGGGTCCACCCTCGCGCTCCGGAAGTCCTCGAGAGGAGCCAGCTCGAGCGCGGTCGTCGAGAATGTCCGGCGCGGTTCGTCCCCGCTCCCGGTGAAGCGCTGCGTCCAGCCGTCGGCGGCCTGCCATCCCGACGGGCCGGCGGTCACCGCTTTCGCCCAGGTGTGCGAGGCCAGCCGATAGGGCTCGGTCGTGAACGCGAACACGGATAGCCCGAGCAGCGTCTGGCGCGAGTCGTCGAACGCGGCGTAGTGGTACATCCGCCCGTGCGCCTGGTCGGCCAGCCAGTTCTGGTTGCGGATGTCGAGCGTGTGCGACACACGGCCCCTGATGCTGTCCTCGAGCCTCGCGGCCTCCATGTTGGCCTTCGCCAGCACGCCCTCGTCCAGGCCAAAGAGCGCAGCGCTCAGGATGAACGCGAGGACGAGGACCGGGAGCGCCGCGCGGTACAGGCTGATTCCAGCGGCACGCATCACCGTCAGCTCGCTCGTCCGCGCCAGGGCGCCCATCGTCGCGAGCGTGGCAACCAGCGTGGAGAAGGGGACGACCCAGACCACGTACTGCGGCGTCGAGTACCAGAGAAATCGCAGGAACGTCCAGCCGTCCGCCTGGCCCTTGAAGACCTTGTCCGAGAGGTCGAGGAAGGTGCCGATGTAGACGATCGCGATGAGCGCGATAAAGGAGAGGGCGATGATTCGCAGGTACCGCCCGCCGACGTAGCGATCGAGCAGGCGCAGGAACGGCAGCGTGATCGATACGCTGCGGCCTCCCGGCGTGGGGCTCGCCTGGACGACGGCCGCCGGCTCACCGCCGGGGTCGGGGGAGGCCTCCCGACGCGTCCATCGGGCGAGCAGCGCGCCCCAACGATCCCGTTGAGGGGGCCGGCACCGTCGCCACAGGGCCATGATGCCGACGAGGCCGAGCGCGATGTTCGGAATCCAGCGGGCCCACGCGGCGGGGAAGGACGTGCCCTTGGTCCACGCCTCGCCTTGCACGCGCGACTCGGCCAGGACGAGGAACGTCCAGTAGAGCAGGATGACGCCCAGGCCGAGCACGAGGCTGGCGAATTTGCCGTCCCGGCGGGTGTTCAGGCCGAGGCCCAGGCCGACCACCGCGAACACCACGCACGCCACCGGGAACGAGAACATCTGGTGCAGGTGGATGATCTCGCGATGGGGCGAGTCGCCCCGGGCGCGCTTCGCGTCGATCTCCTTCAGCAGGTCCGCGACATGCATCTCGTGCAGGCCGGGCAGGATCTTGCCGGGGCCGAAGACGGACTCGGGCGGAATCTTGATCGATAGCGGGTCGACCTCAATCGCCACCGAGTAGGCGGGGGAGGCGCCACTGCCGGGGATGTACCGGGCGGCGCCGGTCAGCACGAGCCTGACGAGGCGCTGCCCTTCGTCGAGGACCAGCCGACCGCTCTCGGCGAGGGTCACGAGCGGAGGGCCGGCGCGGTTCGAGTCCGCCAGAAGCACGCCGTTCCACCCGCCGGCGGGATTGACTTCGCGCACGTACACGACCAGGCCCGGGAACCGCTCGAAGAAGACGTGGGGCTTGATGTCGCGTTCGCCCTGCTGGAGCACCAGCGGGAACGTCACCTCCCGGAAGGCTTGGTTCCCATCGGGGACCGCCTTGACGAGGATGTACATGTCGGCCGCGCCGACAAGCACGCCCATCAGGAGGACGGGCCTGAGGAGCCTGAGTGGACTCACGCCGCTCGCGAGCAGTGCCACGGACTCGCGGTCGCTCGAGAGGCGGCCGAGGGCGATGAGCAACCCCGTGAGGAACGCCATGGGGAGAGCTTGGGCCAGGGCTTGCCAGACCAGCTTCATGAGCAGGTAGGCCACGGTCGGAACGGGAACCCCCTTGGCGAGCAGGTCCCGCATGTACTCGAGCATCGGGCTCACGGCCAGGAGGAACGTGAACACCGCGAGGGCCAGCAGCGTGGGCCCGATGGTCTGACGGATGAGGTAGCGGTCGAGAATGCGCACGGACGCCAGGGCGAGGATAGCACCGGAGCGGGCCGGCCCCGTGCGCGCCCACAAAGCGTACACAGGCTGTGTTTACGGGCTAGATCGGCAACGTCTGATAAGACATGTTATGTTACCTAATAACACCAGCGGACTCGCGACCCCAGGGCAGAGCCGAGCCTAGAGTCCGCGCGCCTTCGCCCCGGCCTGCGCATACCCCTTCCTTCGATGACGCAGCCCGGACCGGCCAGGCGCATAGTCATGCGCGCCGCCGCATGCGACTGGCAATCTGCTGGCTCTCTATTGCAGGGGTTCGATCTGCCGGCCGGCCGCCTAGCGACCGCCGGAGCGCAGGTCTAGGATGATCGCTTCGAGTGCGGCGATGACCTCGCCGCGGTCGACGTCTGCCTTACGGAACTGGAGCCGGAGGTTGAATGTCTTCGCCAGCGGCCGGTACTGGAACACGTAGGGCTTCGGTCGCCCGATCTTGACCGGCCTGATCGCCGTAACCTTGCGCGCCTGCTCACGGGTGGCGTGGCCTGGCCCGTTCCTGGCCAGCTCCTCGACCAGGGCGATCATTTTCTGGGGCGTCTGCTGCCTAACTATCTGTAGAAGCAACGACTTAGAAGAAATGTCGGCCAGCCGACACAGGTTTCTGACCTCATCAGGCATGCCGGCCAGCGCCAGAGACTCCGTGACGGCCGTTCGCGACTTTCCGAGACGCTTCGCCAGGTCCTCGTGCGTGTAGCGGCAGCGTTCCGCGAGACTCGCCATCGCCTCGGCTTCTTCGAATGCGCCGAGGTCCTTCCGCTGAATGTTCTCGATCAGCGCGACTTCGATAATCTCCGAGTCGTCCACCTCGCGGATGACAACCGGCAACTCCCTGAGCCCCACCTGCACGGCGGCCTGATACCGCCGCTCGCCTGCGACGATCTGATATCGCCCGCCCCGCTGCCGGACGATGATGGGTTCGATAATCCCCTTCTCGGCGATCGACGCCATCAACTCCGAGAGATCGCCCATCACCTGCCTGGGCTGGTCCGGATTCGGGTCGACTTTCTCAATGGGGACGAGGCGCCCAATCGGACTGCCGGCGGAACTCGCCAGCGCGTCGACGTAATGCGCGTCGTGCCGCATCCTGAGCGAAATGGGTAGGCCGCGCTTAGACACGATCCATGACCTCCTCGCAGAGCCGGTAGTACTCGGTCGCGCCCGATGAGTCCGGCGCGAACCGGAAGATGGATTCCTTGTAGGCCGGGCTCTCCTCGAGCCGCACGCTCTTCGTGATGACGGTGCGAAACACTTTCTTGCCGAACACCTTGTCGATCTGGGCGCGAATGTCGCGGGCCAGCGCGGTCCGCTTGTCGTGCATCGTGATCACGACGCCCAGAATCCGAAGCGTGGGGTTCGCGCGCGCCCGCACCTTCTCGATGGTCTCGAGCAGATCGTCCGTCCCCTCGAGCGCGAAGTACGAGGACTGAATCGGAATCAGCAGGTGCGTCGCGGCCACCAACGCGTTCACCGTGAGCAGCCCCAGCGCCGGTGGACAGTCAATCACCACGGCGTCGAAGTCGTCCGCGATCGGCGCGAGTCGCTCCTTCAGCTTGAAATGCGAGTCCAATTCCCCAACCAGCCTGGCCTCGAGCTTCGCCAGCGCGATCCGAGACGGCGCCACACAGAGGTACGGCTGGTTCGACGGCTTGATCACGTCAGCCAGCGTCACCGTGCTGTCCAGGAACACGTCGTAGACCGACTTCTCGATCGTCGTGATGTCGAGATACGACATGCTGCTGTTGGCTTGCGGATCGAGATCGATGAGGAGGGTCTTGCGCTTGCGGAGGGCGAACGCGGCAGCCAGGTTGATTGCGGTGGTCGTCTTGCCGACGCCGCCCTTCTGGTTCGCGATGGCGATGATCATTGAACAGGTGGCTCGTTTCACCTCATTCTAGGGAGCGTCTTGGGGCGTGTCAAGAAAAGTCCACTACATCTTGTAGCCCAGATCGTCAGGATCCAGACTTTCGAGCCACTTCTGCAGCCGATCGCTGTCTACCTGCTCGTTCGTCGCCTCGACCGACCGCGCCCGATCCAGGACTTTCGTGTCGACGAAGATCGGCGCGCGCGTGCGAAGACAGAGCGCGAGCGCGTCCGACGGCCGGGCGTCCACGAAGATGACCTCGGCGCCGACCCGCAGCTCGAGATACGCGTAGAAGGTGCTCTCGCGCAGGTCCGCGATGACGACCCGGACCAGCGTCGCGCCGAAATCGGCGAGCACATTGCGCAGCAGGTCGTGCGTCATGGGCCTGGGCGGCGCCACGTTCTCCACCTGCAGCGCGATGGCATTCGCCTCCACAGGCCCAACCCAAATCGGCAGCACGCGCGTGTTGTCCGCGTCGCGCAGGAGCACGATCGGCATGTTGGTCACGGGATCGACCATCAACCCCTTGATCGACATCTCAATAAGCATGAGCCACTTCCCGCGCGTGGGCTGCGCCCACGGCTTCGCCCCGCAGGCTGTTCGGCGCCGCGCCGGTGATGCGAACGGGGAGGATGCGACCAACCCACTCGGCCGGTCCGGCGAAGTTCACGACCGTGTTCCCTTCCGTGCGCCCGGCCAGTTCCCACGGGCGGCGCCGTGACTCGCCCTCGGCGAGCACCAGGGTCTCGGTGCCGACCAGGCTCTCGTGCCACTCGGTCTGGATGCGCCGCTGCAGGTCCTGGATGGCCAGAATCCGCCGCGTCTTCTCGCCTTCCGGCACGTCGTCGGGCATCCGCTTCAAGGCGAGCGTGTTCGGCCGCGGCGAGTACTTGAACGAATACATCGCGGCAAAGCGAACCTGCCGTGTCAGGTCAAGCGTCAGCTCGAAGTCGTCGATCGTCTCGCCCGGGAAGCCGACGATGACGTCCGTGGTGATCGTGATGCCGGGAACAGCCTCGCGCGCCCGCGCGACCAGTTCCACGTACTCCTCGCGGGTATACCGCCGGCGCATGGCCGCGAGCACGCGGTTCGACCCGGACTGCACCGGGAGGTGCAGGTGCTTGCAGACGCTCGGCAAGTCGCGGATCGCGGCGATGAGGCGATCCGACGCGTGCCGTGGATGCGGACTCGAGAACCGGATCCGGTCGATGCCGGGGACGGCGCTCACGCGGGTGAGCAACTCCGCGAAGTCGCAGCCCGCGTCCTCCGGGTCCTGGTAGTGATTGACGATTTGTCCGAGCAACTGCACCTCGCGACGGCCGCTCGCGGCGGCGGCGGCCACTTCCGCGAGGATGTCGCGCGACGGCCGCATGCGTTCGTGGCCCCGCGTGTACGGCACGACGCAGAACGAACAAAACTCGTTGCACCCCTCGACGATGGTGACCCAGGCGCGGACCGGGTCCGAGGGGCGCGCCACGCCCAGCGGAAACGACACGTCGTCGTGCGGGCTGACGTCCACCCGCGGCGCGCGCCTGGCCCTGACGTCGCTGATGAGCCCGGGGAGTTCACGCAACCGCTGCGTGCCGACGATGACGTCGATCGACGTATCGCGGCGAAGGAGACGCTCCCCTTCCTGCTGCGCGACGCACCCGGTGACGGCGACGACTGGCGCGGACGCGCGGCCCGCCGTCTGGCCGCGAATCTCGCCGAGACGCGAGTAGAGCTTCTCGACGGAGCGCTCGCGCACGCTGCAGGTGTTCACGACGATCACGTCGGCCTCGGCTTCGGCCTCGGTGCGGACGTAGCCGTCGAGCTCGAGGAGGCCGGCCATGCGCTCGGAATCGTGGTAGTTCATCTGACAGCCGAACGTTTCGATGAAATACCTACGCGCCACGGCGTTTCCCTATCACTTTTGCTTTCACTTCGCCTCGCTGCCGCGTCGCCAGAAGTTCACGCGCCGAAGCGCGCACCTGAGCGGACACTTCGGCTCCCGCAATCATGCGCCCGATCTCGGTCTCGCGGCCAAGGGAATCGAGCCGCGTGATCGACGTGTCGGTGCGCCCGCCTCGGACGTGCTTGGCGATGTGCAGATGCGTGTCGGCGCGCGCGGCGATCTGGGCGAGATGGGTGACGCAGATGACCTGGTCGCGCGCCGCCAGGGCTTGAAGGCGCGCGCCCACCGCGTCGGCCGCTTCCCCACCGATGCCGGCGTCCACTTCGTCGAAGACGAGCGTCCGCGCGGCGTCCTCGCGGGCCACGCGCATGCGGAGCGCGAGCATCACGCGCGAGAGCTCGCCGCCGGACGCGATGCGGGCGAGGGGCCGCACCTCTTCCCCCGGATTCGGCGAGAGCAGAAACTCGACCGCGTCGATCCCGCTG
>JANOGJ010000877.1:0-6873 GCA_031405995.1 Acidobacteriota bacterium | reverse complement strand
AGGCCGAGGTCCGCTTCCTCGAGCAGGGCCTCGTGCACGAGATCCTCCGCCGCGCGATCGTCGACGCGCTGGGCGACGCCCGCGCGCCGGAACTCGTGCTCACAGCGGCGCTGCCGCGCGCCGGCGCGCCCGGGAGCGGCGCGCTGCCGCTCGGCTTCTCGACTGCCGCGCCGATGGGCGGCGGGGGACTCGCGGCGATCGCCGACGCCGCGCCCCGGATGGCCACGGTCGCGGGGCGCGAGGCCGTGGGCGCGCTCATCCGGCCGATGACCCCGCTCGGCCAGTTCCGCAGCACGTTCATCGTGGCCGTGGACGAGGAGGGGCTGGCGATCATCGACCAGCACGTGGCGCACGAACGGATTCTCTTCGAGCAAATCTCGGAGCGGCTGAGCCGCCGCGCGCTCGAGTCGCAACGCCTGCTGACACCGGTGGTCCTCGACGTCAGCCCTGGCGAGCACCAAACGCTGCTGTCGCACGCGGCGGAGCTCGGACGATTCGGTTTCGAAATCGAGGCGTTCGGCGGATCGAGCCTGCGCGTGACGTCCGTGCCGGCCCTGCTCGACTGGAACCGCAGCGAGGAAGCGCTGCGCGCGGTCGCGGTCGACCTCGACGGCCTGTCGCCCGGCGCCTCGGTGGACGAGGCGCTTCGGCGCGTCGCGGCGACGATGGCGTGTCACGCCGCCGTCAAGGCGAACGACCCGCTCACCCGCGAGAAGATGCAGTACCTGCTCGATGAACTGCGGCGCACGTCGCATTCATCCGTCTGTCCGCACGGACGGCCGGTGGTGCTGCGACTGACGCGGCGAGAAATAGAGCGGAACTTCGAGAGGATTTAGCGCATCGGCAATCTGAGATCGGTAATCGGCAATCGGAAACGCCAATCGGGGAATCGGAAATCGCGTTCCGCCATCCGATTCCCGATTATTGGTTCATCGATTCGCGATTGCCGATTGCCGATTGCGCATCATCGTTGCTATCGGGCCTTCTCGCGTCGTTGTCGGCCCCGTTCCAAGGCTTCCTTGATCCTCGCCTCGATTCCCCGATCCGTCGGCTCGTAGTACTTGCGCCCTTCGAGTCGTGGCGGCAGGCACGTCATGTCCGCGACGCCCTCGGCCTCGTCGTGCGCGTATTTGTAGCCCTCCCCGTAGCCGAGGTCCTTCATGAGGTTCGTCGGGGCGTTCCGCAGGTGGAGGGGGACCGGGTCGGCAAGGTCCTGGGTCGCGTCGCGCGCGGCCGCCAGGTACGCACGGTAGACGGCGTTGCTCTTCGGCGCGGCCGACAGGTAGATCACCGCCTGCGCGAGGGCGGTGTTCGCCTCGGGCATGCCGAGGAAGTGGACCGCGTCCTTGGCGGCGAGCGTGACGTCGAGCGCGCGCGGGTCCGCGTTGCCGACGTCCTCGGACGCGAACCGCACCAGCCGGCGCGCGACATAGAGCGGGTCCTCCCCGGCTTCGAGCATGCGCGCCAGCCAGTAGACGGACGCATCGGCGTCGCTGTTGCGCATCGATTTGTGCAGCGCGGAAATGATGTTGTAGTGCTCCTCGCCGCCCTTGTCGTAGAGCAGCGTGCGCCGCTCGATGAGTCCCGCGAGGCCGGCGCGGTCCAGACGCCGAATGCCGTCCGCGCCGGGACGCGTCGCGAGCACCGCTTGTTCGAGCAGGCCGAGCGCGACCCGCGCGTCGCCGTTGGCATACACGGCCACCGCCGTGAGGGCGGCGACGTCGGCCTCCACGCGGAACGCGCCGAGACCCCGGTCGGCGTCCTCGATCGCCCGGCCGAGGATCGTGACGACGTCGGCCGGCTCGAGCGCGTGCAGCACGTAGACCTTCGCGCGCGAGAGGAGCGCGGCGTTGACCTCGAACGACGGGTTCTCGGTCGTGGCGCCAATCAGGATCACCGTGCCGCCCTCGACGTGGGGCATGAAGGCGTCCTGCTGCGCCTTGTTGTACCGGTGACTCTCGTCGATGAAGAGCAGCGTCCGTCGCCCGCCCATCGTGCGGCGGTGGAGCGCCCCGCCGATGACCTCCTTGATCTCTTTGATGCCGGATTGCACGGCGCTGAACGCGATGAATTCCGCGTCCGCGGCGGCCGCGAGCAGGCGCGCAAGCGTCGTCTTGCCGGTGCCGGGCGGGCCCCAGAAGATGAGGGAGTGGAGCGCGCGGGCGTCGATCGCCTGGCGCAGGGGCCGGCCGGGCCCGAGCAACTGCGCCTGGCCGACGAACTCGTCGAGCGTGCGCGGCCGCATGCGCTCGGCCAGCGGCGTGCCGGGCAGCCGCGTCGGTTCGTCGTCGGCGAAGAGCGGCTTGGTCATGCGCGTCCCATGGTGCGCTGGCGTCGAGCCTCGACGAGGATGATGCCGGCCGTGACGGCGACGTTCAGGGACTCGACGCCCCGCTCCATGGCGATCGTCAGCCGCAGGTCCGCCTGTTCTTCGATGTCGGCGGGCAGGCCGGCGCCCTCGCCGCCAAGACAGAGCAGGAGGGGCTGCCGGAGATCCGCCTGGCCGATTGGCTCGCCGGACCCGATCGTGGCCGCGGCCACCCGCAGGCCTCGCCGTCGCGCTTCCGCGAGCGCGTCGGAGGCGCGGCCCCTGGCGATCGGCACGCGAAAGGTGCTGCCCATCGCGCCGCGGAGGGCGCGCCACCCGCCCGGGTCCGCGGACCGATCCAAGGCGAGCACGCCGGTCGCGCCGAGCGCGGCGGCCGCGCGGATGACGCTGCCGAGGTTGCCCGGATCCTGCACGTCGACCAGGCCCAGCGCCAGGCCGTGCGGGTCGTCGAGCGCCGAGGCGATCGCGCCAGGGTGCCAGGCGGCGATGGCGACGATCCCGCTCGGCGTCTTCACGGGACTCACGGCCTCGAGCACCGCGGTGCCCGCTTCGTAGACGGAGGCGCCCGCGGCGCGCGCGCGGCTGACGACCGACGATCGGCGCCCGTCCGTGATCAGCGCGTCGATCGCCACCCCCGCGCTCAGCGCCTCGTCGACGAGGTGCTCGCCGTCGAGCAGGACGAGCGGATCGCCGGCGCGCCGGAGCGCGACGCGGCGAAAGCGGCGCACGATGGGATGCTGACGGCTCGTGATGCGCTGGGCTGAGGGCACCGGACGCTCATTCTATGTTAGCCTCAACGCCAGGTCATGAAAGCGCGGCTGATCAAGCGATTCGAGGACGAAATCGTACAGCTCGATCGGGAGCTGACGCAGGAGCTGCCCAAGGAAATCAAGCGGGCGCGCGAGCACGGCGATCTCCGCGAGAACGCCGAGTATCACGCGGCCAAGGAGCGCCAGCGCTTCGTCGAGACACGGGTCTCCATGCTGCGGGACCGCGTCGCCGAGATCCAGATGATGAATCTCGAGAAAATCCCGCACGACCGCGCCGCCTTCGGGTCCCGGTTGACGATCAAGGAAAAGGGCCGCGAGTTCGTCTATGAACTGGTCATGCCCGAGGACTCGGATCCCGATCGCGGCCTGGTGTCGATTGCGTCGCCGATCGGCCGCGCGCTCGTGGGCAAGGAAGAGGGTGACTCCGTGAAGGTGCCGACACCTGCTGGCGTGCGCTCGCTCGAGATCCTCAACCTCGCGACCATCCACGACGAAGCCTAGGGCCGTTCCAACTTATTTCACATTCGAGCTCAGGGTCATGACCTACACGTATGTGCTGCTTAGTGAGAAAGACAGCGAGTGGTACACAGGGTCAACCCGAGATCTCAAGGCCAGATTGAGGCAGCATGCCGAAGGCCGCGTTCGATCGACGGCCAGCCGTCGTCCGCTCACCCTTCTCTACTACGAGGCGGGTTTGAGTCTGGTCGATGCCTTTCGGCGAGAGCGCTTTCTGAAGACCGGTAAGGGCAAGAGATTCCTTCGAAAGCGGCTGGCCGATTCTCTCGCCAGCCTTCGGGGCAATAAGTTGGAACGGCCTTAACATGGCGCCTCCAGCCTATTCGCCGCGGCTCCGCACGGGCCTTCTGCTCTGCGGCGCCGGGACGGCCGGGGCGTATCACGCGGGGGTGATCCGCGCGCTGACCGAGGCCGGCGTGAAGATCGACCTCGTCGCCGCTCACGGCGCCGGCGTGCTGACCGCCCTCTGCGCGGCCGTGGACGGCGGCGCGGGACTCGCCGATCCCGGTGGGCCCTGGACGCGATCGGCCCTTGGCCGGGCGTATCGGTGGCGCCCCGCGCTGCGCCTGGCCGCGGCGGGCCTGTTCGTCGTGCTCCTGCTCCTCGTCTCGCCTGGCGTGATCCTCGTGCTCGCGGGCGTTGCCTACGCCGCCAGCCTCCTGGCGGCCCTCGTGAACCTGCCCGGCGCGTCGGAATGGCTGGTGCAGACCTACGGGCGGGCGCTCGAGGTGCTGTTCAGCCCGCCGATCATGCCGGCCATGGTGCCGCGCGGGATGGTGCTGGGGCTGCTCGTCGTCGCGGGCGTGCTGGTGACGGCGGCGGCGCGGGCCGCCTGGCTCGAGCCTAGCCGACGTCGCTTCCGCGGCGCGTTCTGGTGGCGCCTCATCGGTGCGCCGCTCGCGGCTGATGAGCCGGGCGCGACGATGCTCGATGCGCTCTGGCGGCTGGTGCGGGGTGCCTCCGGCGGATCGAGGCTCGGCCCGACCGACATCGGACGCCGCTACGTGGACCTGCTCGTCGAGAACCTCGGGCAGCCGGGGTTCCGCGAAGTGTTGCTCGGCGTCCACGACCTGGATGCGAAGCGCGACCTGGTCGGCGGCGTCCTGACACCGGACGCGAGGGCCGCCTTCGGCGCGCGCCGCGCCGGATCCGGTCCGCGTGAGGCCGAGATCCTGGACTTCACCGGCGCGCAAGCCGGGCTCGTCGTCGATGTGCTGCTGGGCGGGCTGCGCCTGCCGGTTGCGACCGCGCCGCATGCGGCGACGTTTCCGGCCGAGAGCTACTGGCGCGGGGAGTTGCATCACTTGTGCGATCGTCCCGACCTGGCCGGCCGGCTGCTCGACGAGATGATCGGCGTCGGGGTGGCGCAGGTGATTCTGGTCGGCCCGTCGCCGTCGCCGTCGGGCCCGCACGGCCTTCGATCTCGGCCCGCGGATCTCCGCTCGCGGATCGGCGCAGTCGTCCGATCGGTCGAGACCGCCGCCTTCGACGAGGCCTGGGCCCGCGCGCTTGCCGCCGTGGAGGGCGCGTTCGCCGTCAGGCCCGTGCACAACCCGATTGGGCCTTTTGACTTCGGCGGCGTGTACGATGAAGCGTCCGACCGCCGGTGTTCGACGGTCGAGCTCGCACAGCAGGGGTACGACGATGCCTACCGCCAGTTCATCGAACCGGTCGTGGCAGGAGGCCGGGAGCGCCACGGATAAGATCAAACAGATGACAAAGAAGCCGCACCATCCTGAAACCGAGGTCCTGCACCGCGGTGAGGGCGCGCGCAAAGGCGCGACGCCGCTCACGACGCCGATCTACGCGACGAGCACGTTCGTCTTCGAGAACGCGGCGGCGCTCGAGGCGTACCAGCGCGGCACGTCGGACAGCTACATCTACTCGCGCTACGCGAACCCGTCGATCCAGGCGGTCGAGGAGAAGCTGGCCGTACTCGAAGGCGCCGAGACGGCGCTCGTGACGTCGTCCGGCATGGCGGCCACGGCGACGGCGCTCTTCGGTTTGCTGCAGGCGGGCGACGAGGTCGTGTGCAGCGCCGCCATTTACGGCGGCACGCTGCAGGTGATCGCGAAGTTCCTCGCGCGCTTCGGCGTCACGGCGCGCTTTGCCTCGCTCGAGGAGCTCGCGGCGCCGGACCGGCTGATCGGGCCGAAGACCCGCGTGATCTGGTTCGAGTCGCCGATCAACCCGACGCTGCGCTGCATCGACATCCGCCGCGTGGCCGAGGCGTGCCGGGCGCGAGGCGTGCTGTCGATCCTCGACAACACGTTCGCCAGCCCGATCAACCAGCAGCCGCTCGCGCTGGGCGTGGACCTGGTCATGCACTCGGTGACGAAGTACATCAACGGCCACAGCGACGTGACGGCCGGCGCGCTGGCCGGATCCACCGCGCTCATCGATCGGCTGCACTCGGCGCGCAAGCTGTTCGGCGGCGTCCTCGAGCCCACCTCGGCCTACGCGGTCGCCCGCGGCATGAAGACGCTGGCCGTTCGCATGGCGCGGCACAACGCGAACGCGATGGCCGTGGCGACGTGGCTGTCGGCGGACCGCCGCGTCTCGCGGGTCTTCTATCCGGGTCTCGCGTCGCATCCGGACCACGAGATCGCCCGGCGCCAGATGCGCGGCTTCGGCGGCATGGTGTGCCTCGAGGCGGCCGGCGGATACGAGGCCGTGTGCCGGATGTTCGATCGCTTCACCGTGATTCAGCGCGCGGCCAGCCTCGGCGGCACGGAGAGCCTGTGCAGCCTGCCGGTGCTGACGTCGCAGTACGGGTTGAGCGACGAGGAACTCGTGCGGGCCGGCGTGACGCGCGGCATGGCCCGGCTCTCCATCGGCCTCGAGCACCCGGACGACCTCATCGCGGATCTCGATCAGGCGCTGGGATAGAGCTCTCAACACGAAGCTCACGAAGGACACGAATGGGCTGGGTGACGATGAACCATGCAAGGCCGCGAAGGTGCGCTGGTCTTCGTGGCCTGGCCCAGTAAATCGTGGGGTCCGCCCGAAGCGTTCCTCTTCGTCTCCTTCGGGCCCTTCGTGGTTCAAGCTTGGTGTGCTGACTAGGACGTCGGGGGTTCTTTCGTCACAGCGACTTCCGCGCCCTTCTTCTCATCCTCGAGGAACTTCTCAGCCAGATCCCCGATGCGCGCGGCGATGCCGATGGCGGAGAGGTCGCCGAACTTGCCGCGGAACTTCTCGATGGGAACGACCGCCTTGGCCATCGCGCGATGGCCGCCGGCGCTGCCGATGTCGCCG
>JANOGJ010000863.1:0-5135 GCA_031405995.1 Acidobacteriota bacterium | reverse complement strand
GACGCCGACGTTGGGCGAGTCGCCGCTGCAGGTGAGGCGCGCGTGGCTCGTGGACGCCTCGGGCCGCCTGGTCCTCCGCTTCGAGTTGATCAACACGAGTCAGGCCGATGTCGTCATCGGCGGCCTCGGCTTCCCGGTCGTGTTCAACAACATGATCCAGAACTTCGTGACCAACCGCGCGCGCACGCTCCCGCAGGCCCACGAGATCTGTTCCTTCTTTGATCCGTATGTGGGTCGCGATGCCGGCTACTTGCAGGTGACGCGTCTTTCCGGCGCCGGTCCGGCGCTCATCGTCACGCCCGCGCCCGGCACGAAGACGCCGTTCGAGGCGTTCCGTCCTCTCAACGACGCGACGCGACGCGGGCAGACGTTCGAGGGCGCGTTCGAGTGGACGGTCCACAGTCACGCCTACGCGCAGAATGAGTGGAAGGGCGTCGACCAATGGAACGCACCGACGTCGCTCGCGATTCCGGCCGGTGAGTCGCGTGCGTTTGGCCTTCGGCTGCTCGTCTCGCCGGAGATCAAGTCGATCGAGAAGACGCTCGCGGCCAACGATCGCCCAGTTGCCGTCGGCATCCCGGGCTACATCGTGCCGATGGACCTGGACGCGAAGCTGTTCATCGCGCCCGGCCGCAGGAAAATCAAGAGCGTCGCGTCCGAGCCCGCGGGCGCGCTCGTCGCCACCGCTGCCGGCGCGGCGAAGAGCGGCCAGCTCCAGTACGTCGTGCAAGGAAAACGATGGGGCCGCGCGCGGCTCACCGTCACCTACGACGACGCCTCGACGCAGACGATTCACTACTACGTCACGAAGCCGTCCGCCGACGTCGTCGCCGACATGGGACGCTTCCTCACGACGAAGGCCTGGTACACCGACGAAAGCGATCCCTTCAAGCGCGCACCGTCGGTCATGACGTACGACCGGGCCAACAACCGCATCGTTCTTCAAGACACGCGTGTGTGGGTCGCGGGCCTCTCGGACGAAGGCGGCGTCGGCGCGTGGCTCGCCGCGATGATGAAAGCGTACGGCCAGCCGAAGAAGGGCGAGGTCGACAAGCTCGCGCAGTTCGTCGACAAGGTCGTCTGGGGCCGGCTGCAGTACAGCGAAGGCCCGCGGATGTACGGCGTCAAGAAAAGCCTCTTCTTCTATGACCCGAAGGTCCTGCCGGACTTCAAGTATCAGGAGGGCAACTGGACGTCCTGGACATCGTGGAATAAGGAGGCGGCCGACGCCGTCAACCGCGCCTACGACTACCCGCACGTTGTCGCGGCGTACTGGACGATGTACCGGCTGGCGCGGAACCATCCAGGGCTGGTCAGCGCGCAGACGTGGGAGTGGTATCTCGACAAGGCGTTCAACACGGTGAAGTTCATGACGGGCGGGTTCACGCCGCCCGGCGGACGCGGCGGCGTCGGCTACGTCAACGTCGGGCTCATGAACGGCGACATCTTCCTGATGCTGCTCGAGGATCTGAAGCGCGAGGCGTGGACGGAGCAGGCCGGCTACCTCGAGGCGGCGATGAAGCGGCGCGCGGATCGCTGGCAGGCGGACGCCTACCCGTTCGGATCCGAGATGGCGTGGGACTCGACCGGGCAGGAGGAGATCTACGCCTGGACGTCGTACTTCGGGTTTCACGAGAAGGCGTTGGTCTCGCTGAGTTCGATTCTCGGCTACATGCCGACGGTGCCGCACTGGGGCTACAACGGCAACGCGCGGCGGTACTGGGACTTCTTCTACGGCGCGGCGCCGGGCGGCACGACCGAGCGCCAGATTCACCACTACGGGTCGGGTCTCAACGCGATCCCCGCGCTCTCGCATTACCGCGCCAACCCGGACGACTACTACCTGCTTCGGATTGGCTACGCGGGTGCGGCGGGCGCCTTGTCCAACATCGACGAAGAGGGTTTCCCGTCCGCGGCTTTTCATTCCTTCCCGCAGAACCTGCGCTGGGATGCCTACACGGGCGACTACGGGCCGAACTTCTTCGGCCACGCCGTGAACGCGGCGACGTACATCGTCAATCACCCCGACTACGGCTGGCAGGCGTTCGGAGGAAACGTCGTCGCGTCACCGTCCGCGATCACCGTCAAGACGCTCGACTCCTTGCGCCGGCGCGTCTACATCGCGCCGCTCGGGCTGTACCTCACGCTCGATCGCGGCACGTTCGAGAGCGTGACGATCAACCCGGCAACGCGCGCGGTGCGCGTCACGTTGTCACCCGCGGGCGAGTTCACGCCGACCGCGCTGCTGCGCATCGAGCAGCCGGCGAAGGTCACGGGTGTCGGGACGTTCCGCACCCTGCGCACGTTCACGGCCGAGCGAGGCGGGGTCGTTGTGCCGCTCACGAGGGCGGCGACGATGGTGGAGATCGTGATAGCCCGATAACCCAATGATCAATAACTCAATACGCCTCGTTCTCGCCTTCGTCGCCGTCTCCGTCCTCTCCGCGCAGCAGGCGTCGCCGCTCCCCACCGGTCCGCTCGCGTTCGCCGGGTTCGCCGGCGAGTTCCGCGCCGACGGCACGTTCTCGATTGCCGGTCCGGGCTGGCCGGCGATGAAGGGCACGTGGAAGGCCGACGGCACGCAGGTCACGCTCGTCCTCGCGCCGCCGCTGGCCAATTGCGCGGGCGAGGGCCGCTATCAGTTCCGCGTGGCCGATCGTCGCGTCACATTCGATCTCGTGTCAGACGAGTGCATGCCGCGCCGGATGATCGTCGGCGGCAGCACGTGGCGTCCGGCCGATGAGAAGGTCATCGTGCCCGAGCGTCGGCTGGTGCACACGGCGGCGCCCAAGCTTGCGCCCCTGTCGGCGGCTCCGAGCGCGAAGGGCGCCTGGCCGTCATTCCGCGGGCTGGAGGCCACCGGCGTGGCCGACGGCCAGAATCTGCCTGACACCTGGGACGCGAAGACCGGCGCCAACGTCCTCTGGCGCACGTCGATTGCCGGCCTCGCGCACTCGAGCCCCATCGTGTGGGGCGATCGTGTGTTCGTGACGAGCGCCATCAGCGAGCGCGCCGCCACGTTCAAACCCGGCCTCTACGGCGACGGCGACGCCTCCGACGATCGCTCGCGCCATCGCTGGATGATCTACGCGCTCGATCGCAAGACGGGTCGCATTGTCTGGGAGCGTGCGGCCGCGGAGGGCCCGCCTCTCAACAAGCGCCACATCAAGTCCACCTACGCGAGCGCCACGCCCGCGACGGACGGCCGCGTCGTCGTGGCCTGGTTCGGATCGCAGGGCGTGCACGCCTACGACGTGAACGGCACGTTCCGGTGGAAGGTCGATCTCGGCCGTGTGGACATGGGCGCGTATGACATCCCGACGTACGAATGGGGACCCGCCAGCTCGCCGATCATCTGGAACGGACTCGTGATCGTGCAGTGCGACACGCAGGCGGACTCGTTCATCGTCGCGCTCGACGCGGCGACCGGCGCCGTCAAGTGGAAGACCGAGCGGCAGGAGCTCCCGTCCTGGGGCACGCCGACGGTCGTGACGACGCCGCTCGGGCCGGAGCTGGTGACGAACGCCTCAAACTTTGTCCGCGGCTACGATCCCGCGACCGGCAAGGAACGGTGGCGGCTCGGCAAGAGCTCGAAGATTACGGCGCCCACGCCGTTCGCGGCCGACGGGCTCGAGGTCATCTCGAGCGGGCGTGCGCCGGAACGCCCGGTGTTCGTCGTGCGGCCCGGCGCCACGGGCGACATCACGCCGGCGGCCGGCGCTACGTCGAGCGCGGGTGTCGCCTGGAGCAAGACCGGGCGCGGCTCCTACATGCCGACGCCGGTCGCCTACCGAGGCATCCTGTACGTCCTCGGGAATAACGGCGTCTTCGACGCGTACGATCTGCAGACCGGTGCGGAGATCTACCGTCAGCGGGCGCCGCATCCGGGCAGCGGCTTCAGCGCGTCGCCGGTCATCGCCGACGACAAGATCTATCTGGCAAGCGAAGACGGGGACATGGTCGTCCTCGCCGCGGGCAAGGAGTTCAAGCACATCGCGACCAACCCGATGGGCGAGCTGCTGATGGCGACGCCGGCGCTGTCCGAGGGCGTGATGTTCGTGCGGTCCGCGCAGAGCGTGTTTGCGATCGGGCTCCGCCGCTGACACGAGGACAGGCAATCCTCCCGTGTCACGCAGCCTGACGCCGCTCCTGTTCGTCGCGCTCACCCTGCCGTCTCCGCAAGAGCCCCAGCAGCCGGTCTTCCGCGGCCGCGTCGAGACCGTCGCCGTGCCGGTCACCGTATTCGACCCGGACCAGAAGCTGGTGACGTCGCTCACGCGCGAGGACTTCACCATCCTCGACAACGGCCGGAAGCAGGAGATCACGGCCTTCTCGAGCGGGTTGCAGCCGATTCGCGCCGTGGCCCTCGTCGACGTCAGCGCGAGCATGATGCCGGTCATCGACCTCGCGCGGCTGGCGGCCGAACAGTTCGTGATCCGCTTGAACCCGGACGACAAGGCCAGGGTCGGCATCTTCAGCGCCCGGGTCACGCTCAGCCCCGAGTTCACGGCGAACCGTGACGCGTTGCTCGCCTGGCTCCGCCGGGACCTGCCGTTCAGCAATCCGACGCGGCTGTTGGATGCCATCGATGCCGCCGTCACCGAACTCCTGCCCGAACCAGGCCGCCGCGTCGTGCTCGTCTTCACCGATGGCTGCGACACCACCAGCCAGACGAGTTGGTCGAAGCTCGTCAACCGAATTCACGCCGAGGATGTGATGGTCTACGCGATCATGTTCCGGCCGAGGATCATCCTGCAGCCGCCTCGGGAGCGGACGCTCAACTTGGGGCGCGCGCGCGGCGGCATGGGCGGCCGCCCCGCGGGCAGCGCGTTCCCCTGCAGCTTGCATCATTTTCTCGAAACGTCGAACGCGACGCCGATGAAGGACTACCTCAAGGTGGACGACCCGCGCTGGACGCGCGGCGCGGGGCTCGTGGACCAACTGGCCCTGGAAACGGGCGGCGGCCGGTTCCAGCTCACCCCGGCCGAGGACGTCAACACGCTGTTCACCTCGGTGATGCGGGAGCTGCACTACCTCTATCTGCTGGGATTCACGCCCCAGCAACTGGACGGCAAGGTGCACGAGCTCACCGTCAGGGTGAAGGACAAGCAGTTCTCCATTCGCGCGCGCGCGGC
>JANOGJ010000842.1:0-1536 GCA_031405995.1 Acidobacteriota bacterium | reverse complement strand
CACGTCCCACGCGTCGCCCACGCCGAGATTCCTGACGTTCAGCTTGCGGAAGCGCTCGCCGTAGCCGGCGCTGCCGCGGTAGTTGACCTTGAGGATCAGCGCGCCGCGCGCCGCCCAGATGTCCGCCGGGTAGTAGCGCGTGTCGGGCGCGAGCAGCGCCGGCCGATCCGTCCCGGTCGGTCCGCCGTGGATGATGCAGAGCAGCGGGTAGCGCTTCGCCGGATCGAAGTCGGCGGGTTTGATGAGGACGCCTTCGATGACCGCGCCGTCCTGGCTCTTCCACGAGATGACCTCGCGCGTGCCCAGCACGAACGCCTTCGTCTGGTCGGTCATCGACGTCAGCACCTTCGGCGCGAACGTCGCGACGTCGGTCACGAACACTTCGTTGAGCGACGTCGGCGAGCTGGCCGTGAACGCCATTCGGCGGCCGTCCTTCGTCAGCGAGAACCCACCCGCCATCAGCGGATCCGGGCCCGACACGCGGACGATGCGTGCACCGGCCGGGTCGACGCGGAAGAGGTGCGAGGCCGTCTTCTGACTGCCGGAGAAATAGATGCCGTCGGCGTTCCAGGCGACGAAGCCGGGGTTTTCGTCGAAGGCGTCGGTGATGGACCGCGGCGTGCCGCCTTCGGCCGGCACGATGGCCAGTCGTGAGTTGCTCGCGAAGTACTGGCGGTTGCCCATCGCGCTCGAGAACACGATTTGCCGGCCGTCGGGCGACCAACGCGGGCCGTTGTCGGGCCCCGGCTGCGAGACGATCTTGCGCGTCGCGTCGCCCGCGAGCGTCAGCAGGTAGACGTCGGCCGTCTCGCCCTGAATGAGATCCGGATTGATCGTCGCGCTGAACGCGATGCGCGTCGCGTCGGGCGACCAGGAGAACCCGCCGACGGTGAAGTCGTGGCCCTTCGTCCGCTGTACGCCCGTGACCGGCGCCTTCAGCGACTCGGCGACGTCGAACGTCCAGAGGTGCGTGTGGGTGTACTCCTTGCGCACGACCTCGAAGTCGCCGAGCTGCTCCTTGCGATCTTTCGCCGCCTGCGTCTGAGCCTCGCTCGCCGTGAACGCGATCTGCGCTCCGTCCTGCGACCACTGATAGCCGCCGACGCCGACCTCGGACTTCGTCAATTGCTGCGCTTCCCCGCCGTCCGGACGGATGACGAAGATCTGGCTCTTGTCGCCGACGCGAGTGCTCGTGAATCCCAACCATTGGCTGTCGGGGGACCACTGCGCCCCGCCGGCGGACTTGTCGCCGCGCGTCAGCTGAAACGTCCGGCCGGTGGACGGGTTCGCCATCCACAGCTGCGTGACGTACGCGTCCTGCTTGAAGTCCGTCTCGGTGACCGTGTACGCCACCCAGCGGCCGTCGGGCGACATCTGCGCGCCGCCCACGGATTGCACCATCAGCAGATCATCGATGGTCGGCACGCGCGGGGACTCAGCAGCGAGACCCAGTGAGAGAGCAAGGCAGATTCCAACAACCAGCTTCAGCCTGAACATGAGAACCTCGGGCGGAATTCTACATTCATGGAGGGCGGG
>JANOGJ010000801.1:0-3401 GCA_031405995.1 Acidobacteriota bacterium | reverse complement strand
GGGCCAGGGCGGAGGCGGCCCGGTCGAGGTTCGCCTCGATGCGCCGGAACTCGTCCACGGCGAGATTGACCCGGTCCACGAGCCCCTTGAGGTCCGCCGAAGCGACCTTCTCGTTCACGAGGTCGAGGGTCCGCGAGGCCTTGCCCGCGAGACCCCGCAGTTCCGGGTCCCGCAGGGTCTCCTCGATGGCCGCCACGGCCTTTCGCACGGATTCCCCCGTCGCCTTCACCTCGACGCGGACATCCTCGATGGCGCGGCGCACCTCCTCGGCGGCCTTGCGGCCCTCCCCCATCACCGCCGCACCCTCGTCGAAGATCCCCCCGGCGCGCGAGGGTAGCGTTGAAGTCCGGCCGGTCAGGGAGTTGAACCCGCAGTAACGCCGCGTCAGAACATCAGCTTGACCGACACCTGCATCTGGCGCGGATCGCCGACGCCGGTTCGCAGGAAGCCATCGAAATTGAACAGCGCCGGCGTCGTCAACGAATTGATGTTGTTGTCGTCATTGAGCGTGTTGAACATCTCGATCGTGGGGAGCAGCTCGACCCCGTTCGCGAGGCGGAAGGCGCGCGCGAGGCGCCAGTCGAGGCTGAAGTACTCGTTGTCTTTGCGGGCCGTGTTGCGGCCGCGATCGGTGCCGTTCTGCGAGCGTGGGGTCGGCGTCATCGGCTGGGCGCCACGTGCCTGGACGCGCGTGTTGAGACTGACGCTCCACGGCAGCTCGTAGTAGCCAAACAGGTTGAACTTGTGGGGGATGTCCCGGTCCGACAGCGCGTAGTCGCGATCGAGGTCGAAGAAGTTGAAGCTGCGGTCCGTGAATGGATCCCGCTCGTTGCTGTCGTCGTCTTCGTCCTTCGCCAGAACGTAGTTGGCCTCGAGCTGGTAGCGATCGGCGAACCGTTTGCGGAGGCCGAGCGTCAGCCCGCGATAGAGTGAGCGGCCCCGGCTGGTCGCGACCATCACTTCGCCGAGCGCCGGCCCCCACGGCGATCCTGAATACGTATAGGCGTTGCCGGTGCCAGCGCCCTGGTCGCAGCAGACGGGTCCGGATCGGTTGTAGTTGAGGAAGCGGGTGAGGTTGGTGCCTTTGTTCCAGATGAAATCGGCGTAGCCCACCCAGTCCGGCCGAATCTCCCGCTCGTACGCGAGGTTAGCGGAGTAGATGCGCGGGTTCTGGTAGTCGCGATGGAACACGCGCACGCCCGAGAAATCGGGGAAGGCGCCCGCCGGGAGCGCGGCCGGCGTGAGCACACCAGGCCAGGTCGGAATCGGGATGCCGAACTGCCGATGCAAGTCCGTGTTCATGAAGATCGTCTGCTGCTGAAGCCCGTTGGTCGTGACCGACCCGACCTGGCTCAACATGTTCTGACGCGCCGAGTAGACGCCGACGCTGGCCCGCACGACCGACTTGCCGTCGTTCTTGAGGTCCCACGCCAATCCCGCCCGCGGCTGCCACATGCCCAGCTGGTCCGGGATCGTCCCGTCGCTTGGGAATGCCGGATCGGCCAGGAATCGCCCGTAGGCGGTCGTCGCCGGGTCGACCGTGTCGGGCATCCGCTGCGCGTCCCACCGGAGCCCGTAGTTCAGCGTGAGGCCCGGCTTCACCTGCCACTGGTCCTGCACGAAGAACGAGAACTCCTCGTTCGAGATCGTCGATGCGCCTGCCGCGTCGGTGGCGAGACCGGCCTGGCCCGCGCCCTGGAGATAGAAGAGGAGCGGCCCACCGGTGGGCGACGTCCCCGCCGGGCAGGGCGTGGGCGCCGTCACGTAGACGCCGCCCGAGCAGCCGACCGTCGAGGGACCAAATCCGCCCGCCGCCGGCGCCGACGAGTAGCGCAGGAACCCGGTCACGCTGTCGAACAGATACCGGCCGGTAAAGAAGCCCCGGAACACCTGGTCGTTCAGCGTGTGCATCCACTCCGCGCCCGCCTTGAAGGTGTGCGCGCCCTTGATCACGGAGAAGTTGTTCTTGATCTGCGCGCGCCAAATCAGCTCGTCGATGGCGGGCTGCAGAAAGAACGGGTTCCCGAAGCGGAAGGTGGGCCCGAAGCCCATGCCGGTATCGGCGGCCAGGTTCGACGGCGTCGCGGTCCTCGGCCGTGATTCCCGCGAGTAGCTGGCGTGGAACTCGTTCAACCGGTTCGAGGAAATCGTCGTGAACCAGTTGGCGTTGACGACGTTGATCAGCGCGGGGTCGCCTTCGATGCCGTTGGCCGAGGTGCCGTACGTCGCGACGTCGAACGTCTCGTTTTCCTTGCGCGACCGGTTGAAGTTGTAGGACACCGCCAGGCGGTTGGCGGCGTTCAGGTGGACGTCGGTCTTGAGCAGCATGGCCGCCGTGGAGATGGGATGGGCGACCGGCAGCGCTTCGTTCTGCCCGAGCCGGGTCTGGAAGAACGACAGGAGGGCCAGGCGCTGGCAGTCCCCGCTGCCGTTGATGAGCCCCTCGTTGGCGAGCAGCGTCGGCGAGGCCACCGCGCAGGCCGTGCCGATCGGCCGGCCCAGGTTCGGCCGCGTGAAATCGCCGGTGATGCCCTCAACGGCGGCGAAGTAGAACGCCTTGTCCTTCTTCAGCGGTCCGCCGATGCTGCCGCCAAACTGCTCCCGGTGGAAATCCTGCAGCGTGCTGCCGTCGGACTGTTTGCTTGTGAGGGCCTCGAGCCGCTGGAAGTGAAACAGGCTGCCCTTGGTGACGTTGGTCCCGGACTTGGTCACGACGTTCACGACGCCGCCGGCCGTGCGGCCGAACTCGGCCGGAGCACCCGTCGCGATGACCTGGAACGCCTTGACCGCGTCGAGGGTGATGTCGATAGCGGCGCGCTGTCCGCCCGCCTGCTCGCCGAAGAACCCGTTGTTGTAGTCGCCGCCGTCCAGGCTGATGTTGTTGAAGATGCCGCGCTGGCCGGCAAACGAGATCTCGTCGCCGTCCGGTCCCTGGACCACGCTCACGCCAGGTGTCAGCGTCAAGAAATCCTCGAACTTACGGCCGAGGATGGGCAGCATGCTGACGATGCGCTCGTCGAGCGTCATGGCCACGCCGCTGCGCGTCGTTTCCACCGTCGGCGTGCCGGTCACCGTCACCGTCTGCTGGACGGCCGAGACCGCGAGTTTCGGCATCAGATTCACGGTCTGGCCGACCGTCAGAACGATGCCGTCCTGCACCATCCTCGAGAAGCCCTGCAGCGTGACGGTGACCGTGTAGCGCCCCGGCGGCAACTGGAGCGCGACGAACCGGCCGTCGGCGTCCGTCGTGCGATTCTCAACCGCATTGGTATCGAGGTTCTTGATCGCCACGGCCGCGCCCGGGAGCGCGCCGCCGGTGGCGTCGACGACGGTCCCCTGAATGACGCCGGCCGTGATTTGATTCTGGGCAACTGCCGTGGACGGGAGCAACACAGCCAGCA
>JANOGJ010000777.1:0-1806 GCA_031405995.1 Acidobacteriota bacterium | reverse complement strand
GCACGTGCCCCGGCGCCGCCGACTCGGCGAGGACGGAATTGAAGGTCAGGCGCGCTCGCGTGGTGCCGGCGAGGTCGAGCGGCTCGGCCAGGTAGTGGACACCCCCTGAAGTAATTGGAGTCCGTACGAGTTGGCCGATCGTGTTGCGTGGCACATCGCGGCCACGAGCGGGTGTCGCTGCCGCCGGGGCCGGGCGCGCCGATCCGGCAGCGCCTCCAGGCTCGATACATTCCGTTCCGAACAGCGTCGTCCCTGGCGAGCGGCGCAGGGACGCGTTGTCCAGGCGAATCCACGGATCCGGCCCGAGCGTCGCGACGTACACCGATAGCGTGGCGTTCGACCATGCCTCGGTCGTGAACGAGCGCATCTCGTACGGCGATAGCGGCTGACCCGGCGCCAGCCAGAACGTGCAGGCGCTGAGGTCGCTGAAATCGCCGTCGTGAAGCAGTGCCGTCACGCGTTTGCGGACGCCGCTGCTGTTGCCGAGGTCGAACGCGCCCCGAAGAATGTCGCCGGCCGGAAGCGCCTGCGCGGTGGACTGCAGCACGACGCCCGCAGGATAGTAGGGCGCCGGCCTGAAGAACTCGAAGACGCCCGCGGAGATCTGCGAGGTGATCACCCCGAACACCCCCCACGACGCGAGGCCGGCCGAGAAGTCGCCGTTCACGAGCAACGAATTGCCGTCCGGGCCACCTGGTGCGATGGGGGCCGTGGGATCCACGCAGTCCGTGCGCACCGGGGAATACTCCGGCGTCTCGTTGAGCGAAACGTTGTCCACCACGTAGAAACCATCACTTCCAACAGTCGCCGCGTAGATCGAGAGCGTCGCGTTTGTCCACGGCCGGGTCGTATGGGTCCGCATGCGGTAGGTTCTGGACGGCGCTCCGGGCGCCAGCCAGAACGTGCACACCGACAGGTCGGTGAAGTCGTTGTCGTGGACCAGCAGGCTGACGCGGCGCCGCGAGGGACTGGTATTCGCGAGGTCCAGCCGCGCCTCGAGCGGCACGCCTTGCGGCACCGTCGCACGCGTGGGCTGCAGCACGACCGCCTGGGTCCCAGTGCGGTAGAACCGCATCGCCCCTCCGCTGACTTCAGACACGATCCCGCCGGCCGGCGTCGTGAACGTCTGCCAGTGCTCCGCCCCAGCCCCGAACGTGCCGTTGTAAATCAGATTGCTGGTCGCCACGAATACGTCGTCGGCCGCATTGGTATCCGACGCCGTGAGGTTGGTGGCCGTCGAGGCGAAGGCGACAACGCTGCCGTCGGCGTTCAGGGCTGGAGCCAGGCTGACGGCGTTGGCGCCCGTTGTGGCGGTCGCGCGAGTAACCATGTGCATCGCGCCGGTCGCGGCGTCGTACAAGTACACCTGAAAGGAGGCCGGACGACTATACGCAACCCACCGCCCATCGCGGCTGATGGCGGGAACGAGGGCGTGATCGCGCTGACCCGGAACGGTATTGATGGACACGCGCGACGTCAGCCCGGTCTGACGGTCGCGAAGGAACACGTCGCGGCTGCCGTTCGAGTCACCCGCGACCAGCGTGGACGCGTCCGATGCGAACGCCACGTAGCGCCCATCGCCGGAAATCGACGGCCAGCCTGAAAAGAGATTGCCTGCGACGCCCGTACTGCTCACGCTGACGAGAAGTGTCTGCCCAGCCTGCCGATCGCGCACGTATACGTCGGAATTGTTGTTGGTGTCGCCCGGCACTGCGGCGTACGCCGTCTCGAAGGCCACGAACTGCCCCGTGCTGCTGATGGCGACACGCTGACGGGTCGACTGCTGCGCGCCCGTCGCGGTCGCCG
>JANOGJ010000773.1:0-4045 GCA_031405995.1 Acidobacteriota bacterium | reverse complement strand
GCGAAGAAGGACCTTGCGGCCGATGTTCAGGGGCTCCCCGGGTTACTGCTTTCCTTCGTGGCCTTGCAGTGTTCATCGGCCCAGTGTCTTTCCTGTCTTGATGTGTCTGATTCCTTCGTGCCCTTGGTGTTGAAAGCTCTTTCGACAGCGACCGTCGCGATGACGAGGATCTTGGGGTACGTCAGGTACGCCGGGTACTGGAGATCGTTATCCCAACTCCGACAATAACGAGCGCTGACGCAACGAGCAGGCGAGTCGAGATGGACTCGCCCAGCCAGGCCGCCGCAAGCAGGGCAGTCAGCACCGGCACGAGCAGTTGGACGAGCGCGGCGCGCCAGGCGGCGAGCGCCGGCAGCGCGGCGTACCAGAGCGTGTAGCCGACGCCCGAGGCGAGCGAGCCCGAAGCGGCGGCGAGGAGGACGCCGCGCCAGGAGAGCGTGGCGTCGGCGAGGAGTGCGGCGAGCGCCAGAGCCGCGAGCCCGGTCGCTCGCGCGAAGTTGCCCGCGGTCGTCGCGAGCGGGTCGCGACTCGTGCGGCCCGCCAGCGAGTAGACGCCCCAGCACGCGCCGGCCGCGAGCATCAACACGACGCCCCGGACGTCCGGCGCCGTCGCTCCGGGCAGGGTGAGGACGACGAGGCCGGTGGCGGCGAGCGCGACGCCGGCCCAGTCGATCCGGCGCGGCCGCTCGCCCCGCACCAGTCCCGTGCCGGTCATCGTCACCTGCACCGCGCCGAAGAGCAGCAGCGCGCCGACCGCCGCGCCGATGCGTGTGTACGCGACCGTGAAGGCGACCGCGTAGCCCGCGAGCGCGAGCGCGGATCGCCACGATCCGCGTCCCGTGGGCGTCGCCGTGCGCGCCTGCAGCAGCACCGCGAGCGTCAGCGCGCCCGTCGCCAGCCGGATCAGGGTGAACGACGCCGCGTCGATGTCGCCGGCGCTCAACGCGGCGCGAGTCAGCAGCGAGTTGGCTGAAAAGCCCAGCAGCGCCGCCGCGGTGAGCAGGATCGTGCGCATCTTTCAGGGCATAGTATGAGGTCTGACGTGACGGCAACCCCACCGGATCGTGCGCGCGAGTTCATCCAGGATGAACTCGACAGCGCCTTCCTCTACGAGGTGCTCGCCGGCGAGGAGCGAGACGCGCGCCTCGCGGAGGTGTATCGCCGCCTGGCCGCGGCGGAACGCCGCCATGCCGATCACTGGCTCGCGAAGCTCCGCGCGGATGGCGTGACGGTGAAGCCGCACCGCCTCGGCTGGCGGACGCGGACGCTCGCGTGGACGACGCGCCGGTTTGGATCGAAAGCGGTCGTGTCGGTCATCGCGGGGCAGGAGATCGCCGACGCGCAGCGGTACGCCACGACGTCCGATCGCGCGCCCGGGATGGACGCGGACGAGCGCGGCCACGCGCGCGCGCTCCGGGCGATCGTCGGCGACGGCGGCGCGGAAGGTCCGTTCATCGCCCGGCTCGAAGGGCGCCACAAGTCGACGGCCGGCAACGCGCTGAGGGCGGCGGTGCTCGGCGCGAACGACGGGTTGGTGTCGAACCTGAGTCTCGTGATGGGGGTCGCCGGCGCGAGTCTGGGCGGGCGGGAGATCGTCATCACCGGTCTGGCGGGCCTGCTCGCCGGCGCCGGGTCGATGGCGCTCGGCGAGTGGCTCTCGGTGCAGAGCTCACGCGAGCTCTACGAGAAGCAGATCGGCATCGAGGCGGAGGAGATCCGCCTCAACCCGGCTGAGGAAGCCGAGGAGCTGGCGCTCATCTATCAGGCGAAGGGCCTTGGCGAGGCGCAGGCGCGCGAGGTCGCCGCGCGGCTGCTCTCGACGGAGGGATCCGCGCTCGACACGCTCGCCCGCGAAGAGCTGGGCATCGATCCGAACGAACTTGGCGGATCGGCAATACAGGCGGCCGCCACGTCGTTCGTGCTCTTCGCGGTCGGCGCGGTCATTCCCGTCGCGCCGTTTTTCTTTCTCACCGGCCAGGCGGCGATCGTCGGGTCGCTCGCCGCGAGCGGCGTCGGGCTGTTCGTCATCGGCGCGGGCATCACGCTGCTCACCGGCCGCAGCGTCTGGTTCTCGGGCGCGCGTCAGGTGGGCGTCGGCCTCGTCGCGGCGGTGCTCACATTCGGGCTCGGCCGGCTGATCGGCGTCTCACTAGCGTAAAGACGTCGGGCGTCGTTTCCTGTTCTAGCGAAGCGATTCTAAGGAAACGACGCCCGACGTCATCTCCTGGATTCGCGCCTCAATTTCACGGAATGTCTTGTCGAACGCCTGCCGCCGTTCGTCCACCGTGCCTTCGACCGCGGCCGGGTCCGGGAGTCCCCAATGCGCCGTCGCGGGATGACCGGGCCAGATCGGACAGACTTCCCGCGCCGCGTTGTCGCAGACCGTGATGATGAACTGCATCGTCGGCGCGCCCGGCACGGCAAACTCGTCCCAGCTCTTGCTGCGCAGCCCGGCGGTCGCGATCTGATGCCGGGTGAGCGTCTCGAGCGCCAGCGGATGGACGTGGCCCTTGGGGACGCTCCCGGCGCTGAACGCCTGGAACCGGCCCTGGCCTGAATGGTTGAGGAGCGCCTCGCCGAGAATGCTCCGCGCCGAGTTGCCCGTGCAAAGAAAGAGGACGTTGACCAATTAACACCCCTGTAACCGGTACGCGACATGCCGGCAACACACACCGGTCAGGCTGATCCCATCACACGCGTGGCGTATCGCCCGCGAGGAGGCCTGCCGGGTATGTATCGTAACCTTCGCTTGTTTCGCGCTGTCACAGTGGCGCTGTCGGCTCTGGTTCTGCTGATGTTCGGCGCGGGGCCGGCGTTCGCGCAGGGTCTCTACTACAAGGAGATCACGAAGGACGGCCGCATCTACGTGTTCAACACGGCTGCCAACGCCGACCGCTTCGAGAAGACCGGAGAAATGGGCATCGGCATCACGAAGCCCGGGTCCGGTCCCAACGGCGAGACCGTCGTCGGCGACAACGAGCGGGCCATCCAGCTCTACTTCTTCAAGCACGGCATTTCCGAAGTCGTGCCCGACCCGGTGGCGCCCGTGCAGACGATGGTGTGGCGCGACGGGAAGACGCGCATCACGACCGACAACGCGTATCTCGAGATCTCGAGCCGCGTGCAGGTGCGCTTCACGCAGGAAGACCCGAGCGACAACTTGACCGTGGGCGTCCCGGGAGGACTCGTCGCGGGCGATCCGCGCGGTTCGTTCAGGATCCGCCGCGCCAAGTTCAAGCTGGAAGGCTGGATGATCCGGCCCTGGCTGACCTACGAGACGCAGCTCAACTTCCCGGCGCTCGTCAGTAACAACGCCAACAACTCGAACGCGGGCGCCTTGCTCGAGGACGCGGCGTTCGACATCGACTTCACCAAGGGCCGGGGCAAGTTCCGCCTGCACGCGGGCCAGTTCAAGCCGCCGTATGGCGCCCAGGAAATGACCTCGTCGGGGAGCCAGATGTTCGTGGACCGGGCGCTCGTGAGCAACAGCTTCTTTCGAGGCCGCGAGATGGGCGTGGCGTTGTGGGGCGCGACGGCGAACAATAAATTAGAGTGGCGCGTCGGCGCCTTCAACGGCAACGGTGTCACGCGCACGTCGAACGACAACGACAAGTTCCTCTACAGCGCCCGCCTCATGTTCCAGCCGAATGGCAGCCAGGTGCTGAACCAGCGCGCGTGGGTGACCGGCGCGCTCTACTCCGAGAGCGACTTCGAGTCGACGACCGCGCCCATCTACGCCGTGGCGATCAACGTCGAGCAGCAGAACAACTTCCGCGTGACCGCCGGCGACACGGGCGCGAACAACGACCAGAAGTGGAACGCCTACAGCGTCGACGGCATCTACAAGTTCAAGGGCTTCTCGGTGAACGGGATGTACACGATGGCCCAGCGCAGGCCGGAGACTGGCGCCAGGTTCGACGCGAATGGCGGGTTCGTCCAGGCCGGCTATCTCTTCAGCCGGCGCCGGTACGAGGTGGGCGTTCGCTACGGCACCTTCGATTCGACCGACCTGACGCCGCACAACAACGTCATCGAGATGCGCGGG
>JANOGJ010000748.1:0-4024 GCA_031405995.1 Acidobacteriota bacterium | reverse complement strand
CCTAGACTGAGCGAAGGCACCGGAGCGGAGGTCGTGATGACTCTTGTGAGAAGCGCCAGCGTTGTCCTTGCGGCAGTCGCCCTGACGACGGCCGTCCCCATCGCGCAGGAGCAGCACCAGCATCCGGCGCCCGAACGCCTTGGTCAGGTGCACTTCACGACATCCTGCACGGGCGTGCAGGCCGAGTTCGATCGGGCCGTCGCTCTACTCCATTCGTTTTCTTTTTCGACGGCCAATCGCGCGTTTCAGGACGTGCTGGCCAAGGACCCTACGTGCGCCATGGCGTACTGGGGTCAGGCGCTCAGCCAGTGGGGCAACCCGTTCGCGGGCGTGAAGCCGGCCACGGTGCTGGCCAACGGCCGGCCCGTCATCGAGAAGGGGCTGACCGTCGGCGCGCCGACACCACGCGAACGCGCGTATCTTTCGGCTGTCGCCGAGCTGTACAAGAACGCGGACACGGCCGACCATCGCACGCGCATTCTCGGCTACGAACGCGCGATGGAGGCGGTCGCCGCGGCGCACTCGGACGACATGGAGGCGCAGATCTACTACGCGCTCGCCGCCAACCAGACGGCGCTGCCGACCGACAAGACGTTCGCGCAGCAGCGCAAGGCGATCGCCATTCTCGAGCCGCTCTTCGCGAAGCATCCCGATCACCCGGGGCTCGCCCACTACCTGATTCACGCCAACGACGCGCCGGCGCTTGCGGCCTACGGGCTGGACGCCGCGCGGCGCTACGCGAAGATCGCGCCCTCGGCGCCGCACGCCCTGCACATGCCGTCGCACACGTTCACCCGCGTCGGCTTCTGGCAGGAATCGGTCGACACGAACATCGAGTCGGCCAAGGCGGCGGTGCGTGACGGCACGTTCGCCGAAGCGCTCCACGCCATGGACTACGAGGTCTACGCGTACCTGCAGATGGGGATGGACCGCCACGCGCGCGACATCCTGGCCGAATCGCCCCGGGTGTTCGCCAAGCTCGACGTCAATGCCATGGGCGGCGCCGCGCCGCCGACCGCGGGGATGTACGCCACGGCGGCGATTGCCGCACGCTACGCCCTCGAACGAGGGGCCTGGAAGGAAGCGGCGGCGTTGCCCACGCGCTCGACCGGATCGGCGCAGGCCGACGCACTGACCCACCTGGCGCGCGCCATCGGCGCTGCCCGCGGCGGAACGCCGGACGCGGCGAGGGCCGACCTCGCGCAGCTCGACGCGCTCCGCGCGAAGCTCGTCGAAGCCAAGGACACGTACTGGGCCGAACAGGTCCGGATCCAGCGGGAGTCGGCCGGCGCCTGGGTCGCCTTCGCGCAAGGCAGGAAGACCGAAGGAATCGATCAGCTGCGCAAAGCGGCGGACGCCGAGGACGCGACCGACAAGGCCGCCGTATCGCCCGGCCCGCTCGCGCCCGCGCGGGAGCAGCTCGGCGAGATGCTGCTCGCGATGAATCAGCCGGCGGAAGCGCTCACGGAGCTCGAGGCCGTGATGAAGAAGGAACCGCGCCGGTTCCGCGCGACGTACGGCGCGGCGAAGGCGGCGTCCCTCTCCGGCGACCGCGCGAAAGCGCGCACGTACTTCACCGAGCTGCTGTCGATCGCCAAGACCGCTGACGCGCCGGCTCGGCCCGAGATCATCGAAGCGCGCGCGTTCGTGCGCTGAAAGCCGTGGCGGAGGGGCGTACTCCTCGCGCCGCCCTCCCTCGCGATCTCGCGCGCCGCAGAACGGGCGCGCTGCTCGAAGTCGGGCTTGGGCGAGGAGTACGCCCCTCCGCCTCCGCCCACGTCACCGCATCCGCCAGCCGTTGACCGGACCGCCGTGGAAGAACGCGGCCGGCGTCATCACGCCCACGCGAGCCGCTCATCGCCCTCGTCAACCCGCAGGCCGGGGACATCCGCCTGCAGCGCACCGTGCATCTGTCCGTCTGGTTGATGCGCTTCAGCTCGGTCAACGTGTTGTCCAGGCTGGGTCTGGCGCCGGAGAAGTTCCGGCTCACGGTCCAGGACGTGGAGCAGTACGGCCCGGGGATCGTGGCCGACTACCGGCGTCCGGGGCACAGCCACGTGTTGATTTGGGTGGAGTGACGCGCGCTCAGCGGACGCCCGGCGGCGGGATTCGCTTCTTTGTCGCCTGCTCGAACGCGAACGCCAGTTCGATGAGGCGGGGCTCGGTGCACGGCAATCCGACGAAGGCCGCGCTGTACGGCGACGGCTTCGGATCGAAGCCGGCCGGAAACGCGGCGGCGTTGCCGGGCGCCACCATCCCAATCGGCACCACGATCTCCGGATAGCCCGGCCTCGCGGCGAGGTTCGACACGTTCCAGCCCGGGAAGAACAGCGCGTCAAGGCGGTTCGCCTCGATGGCGGCCTTGAACCCGCGATCGCCCGCGAGGGTGACGTCGCGCACGCGGTCGGCCTCGTATCGCGCACGGTCCTGTTCAAGGTCCACTTCGTCCGAGATGTCGAGGTTGCTCTGACCGTACCGAATCGCATTCGCGCGCGTGTGCGCGGCGTTGAACGCGCGCAGCTCGGCGAGCGACTTGACGGGTGCCGACGGGCCAAGCGCGGTCAGATACGCGTTGAAGTCGCGCTTCATCCCGTACTTGAGAACCACGGAGCAGCTCGAGTCCTTGCCCCTGGCGTTGTCCACGCCGGAACAGATAGGAAACGAGAGGATGTTCTGCGCCGGATCGGCCTCAAGGAGCGTCGGCATGTTGGCGGGGTCGACGAGGACGGCGCCCTCGCGCTTGAGCACCGCGATAGCCTCGGCCATGAGCGCCGCCTGCGCGGCGCCGAGGCCGCCTCGCGTGCCGGCTCGATCGAAGTAGTAGGCGCGCGGAATCCCGATGCGCGCGCCCTTGAGACCGTCGCGTTTCAGGAACTTGGTGTAGTCGCGGCCGGGCGGCGCCGTACACCTCGTCGTCGCAGGATCGTCGCGGTCCGGCGCAACCCCGACAAGCGCGCCGAGGAGAACGGCCGTGTCGGTCACGGTGCGCGCCATCGGACCGGCGGTGTCCTGATCGGCCGTGATCGGCATGATCCCGTGCCGGCTGATCAGTCCCGTCGTCGGCCTCAGGCCGACCAGCATCGTCAGCATCGCGGGATTGACGATCGACCCCGCGGTGTCGGTGCCGACATTGGCCGCCCAGAAATTCGCGGCCGTGCCCGCTCCGGAGCTGGAGCCGCCGGTGCTCATCACCGGACGGCCGTCGTTGTTCGCGTCCCTCGGATCCGGGCGCGGATCGTACGGATTGAACGCGAAGAGCCCGACGCCGCTGTAGTTGCCGGGCATCGGCGTCGGCGCGCCGGCGACCCAGTTGGCCAGCTCGGTCAGGACGGTCTTGGCGAGAATCACGGCGCCGGCCTCACGCAGGTGCTTCGTGAGCGTCGCGTCGTAGGGCGGCGTGAAGTTCGCGAAGGCCAGCGCGCCGCCGGTCGTCGGCATGTCGATGGTATGGATGTTGTCCTTGAGCGCGATCGGAATCCCATGCAGCGGCCCGCGGATGCGGCCGGCCGCGCGCTCGGCGTCGCGCGCGTCGGCGTCGTCGAGCGCCCGCGGGTTGATCGAGATAGCCGCGTTGATGCGCTTCTCGTAGAGCCCGATGCGCGTCAGGTACTGCGTGACGAGGCCGCGCGAGGTCACTCGGCGCTCCTGCATCGCGCGCTGCATCTCGGGAATGGTCGCTTCGACGACGGAGAACGGCGCGGGAACGGACGGGCGAGACGCCGGGGTCTGCGCGTGCAGCGCAAACGCGGAGGCGCCGATCACCAGGCCGAGAATCAGGGCCCGTGGCACGGCGCCATCCTACACCCGGGCCTCAGGCGCCCCCGACCTTGCGTGGCGATCGCGAGCGCGGGACGAAGCCGCGGGACGTGGTCGCTTTCCAGGGCTGGTGCGTCTGGTGTTTCGGGACTCGCGTGGACGTCGGCGTGGCCGTCTCAGCCGGCTGATCGACCGCCGCGGCGGTCGCTGTGGCCCGAACCGCAGCGGCCTGAGCCTCGTCTTTCTCCAAACAGCACTGTTTGTACTT
>JANOGJ010000724.1:0-2275 GCA_031405995.1 Acidobacteriota bacterium | reverse complement strand
CAAGGCGCACCCGGCCGACGAGGCCGGGAAGCACCACCTCCAGACGATCTTCCGCCACGCGATCGACCCGCGGCTCGCCGGGCGCATCGCCTTCGTGGACGACTACGACCTGCACGTCGCGCACCTGCTCGTGCAGGGCTGCGACGTCTGGCTCAACACGCCGCGCAAGCCCCTCGAGGCGAGCGGCACGAGCGGCATGAAGGCGTCGATGAACGGCGTGCTCCACCTGTCGATCGGCGACGGCTGGTGGGCCGAGGGCTACACGGGCACGAACGGCTGGCTCATCGGCAGCCACGCGGATCCGTCCGATGTGCACGCCGTCGACACGGCCGACGCCGACGCCCTCCTCCATCTGCTCGAGACCGAGGTCGTCCCGGCGTTCTACGAGCGCGACACGCGCGGCGTGTCGCGACGCTGGATGACGATGGTGAAGCAGGCGATCGTCACGGTCACGCCGCGGTTCTCGAGCCGGCGGATGCTCAAGGAGTACGCGCTCAGCGCGTACGCGCCGGCCTTCCGCCCGAGCGCGGTCCGGTAGCGGCCCGAATCGGGCGCGTATAATTCCCGCATGGCCCCCCGCAAGTCCGCCGAGCCCGTCCGCTGCGCCCTCTGCGGCGGGAAGGACGTCTCCGAGCCGCGCGGCGACGAGCGGTACTGCCGGGCCTGCTGGGACAAGAAGATCGCGGTCGAGGACATCGTCGCGCGCGAGTTCACGCTGAAGCGCTACATCCGCGCCCACAGCGCCGAGAAATATCTTGTGTACCACTCCACCCAGAAGCGGCCCGTCGGCCAGCTCCAGGTGCTCGACGACGGCTACGACCTGTTCCTCAGTCTGCTGCTCTATCCCTCCTTCGTCTGGGACGATCAGGCCTACCACCTGGACAACGACCCGGAGCACCGGTCGTACGCGGAGCTCCTCGTGGACGTGGTGGCGGCCGACGTGATCGAACCGTGGGGCGGCGGCAAGTGGCACCTCGAAGTGTTTCGATCCACGGCCGCCGAACCCGAGGACTGGAACGGGGAAATGTAAACTTTCTCCCCGGGCCCTGCGTCAAACAAATCGGGACCGGTATACTGCGCGAATGTCGCTTGATATTGCTGCGGTGCAGAAGACGCTGGCGATCGACGGGGTCGATGGCTGGCTGCTCTACGACTTCCACGGGTCGAACCCGATCGCGGTGAAGCTCGCCGGACTGACCGGCAAGCACACCACCCGGCGGTGGTACTACTTCATCCCCGCGTCCGGGACGCCCCAGAAGGTCGTGCATGCGATTGAGCCCTTCGTGCTCGATCAGCTGCCGGGCGCCAAGAACCTCTACGCCGGCCGGCTGGAGCTGGAACAAGGCGTGGCGGAGGTCCTGCGCGGGTCGAAGGTGATCGCGATGGAGTTCTCGCCCGAGTGTGCGATCCCGTACCTCTCGCGGGTGGATGGCGGCACGGTGGACTTCATCCGGCGCATCGGCATGCGCATCGTGTCGTCGGGCGACCTCGTGCAGAAGTTCGAGGCGGCGTGGGACGCGCAGCAGATCGCCACGCATCGCACCGCGTCGGAGAAGCTCTACGCCATCAAGGACCGCGCCTTCGCGTATGTGGGCGCGAAGCTCTCGGCCGGCGAGGCGCTCACCGAATTCGAAGTCCAGGACCAGATGGTGCGGTGGTTCCGCGAGACCGGCCTCATCGCCGACGCGCCGCCGATCGTCGGGGCCCAGGAGAACGCCGGCAATCCCCATTACGCGCCGTCTCGCGACGAGTCGCGGGCCATTCGTCCCAACGAGCTCCTGCTGCTCGATTTGTGGGGCAAACTGGAGAAGCCGGGCGCGGTGTACGCCGATATTACGTGGACGGGGTTTGCCGGCGACCCGCCGGCCGAGATCGCCAGGGCGTTCGACGTGATCGTGCAGGGCCGGGACGCGGCGATTGCCAAGGTCAAGACGGCCGTGGCTGCGGGCCAGACGCTGCACGGCTGGGAAGTGGACCGCGCGACGCGGGATGTGATCACCGCGGCGGGGTTCGGCAAGCAGTTCATCCATCGCACCGGACACAGCCTGGGCGAGGAAGTGCACGGCAACGGCGTGCACATGGACGACTACGAAACGCACGACGACCGGATGCTCTGCGAGGGCACCGGATTCACGATCGAACCGGGCATCTACACCAAGACGTTCGGCGTGCGCACGGAAGTGAACATGGTGGTGGGGCCGACGTCAGCCGAGTTGACGGGCCCCTGTCAGACGTCGCTGGTGAGAATCGCGACGCGGAAGTAAATGGAGGCCGG
>JANOGJ010000723.1:0-1769 GCA_031405995.1 Acidobacteriota bacterium | reverse complement strand
CTGATCTCGATCAACACGCGCCCGGCGATCACGGCTGTGCCAACCGCCACGGAAGGAATGGCGCGGTCGCGCGTGACCTGTGGGGCCCATCCGAGGCACGCGGCCAGCACAACTCGAACTACTTGCTGCATCCGCCAGATTATCCCCCGAAGGTCCATAATCACTGGCGTGTCATCGGTCGTCATCCACTACGGCGAGCTGGCGCTCAAGGGGCGGAACCGTCCGTGGTTCATCCGTCTGCTCGTGCGCTCGATCGAGCGTCAGCTCGCCGACCTCGACGTCATCGACGTCCGCGCGCTCGTCGGCCGCGTCATCGTCCGGCTCGGGCCTGGCGCGAATTGGCCCGAGGTGCGTCGCCGGCTGGCGATGCTGCCGGGCATCGGCAACTTCTCGCGCGCCACACACGTGCCGCCCGACCTCGACGCGATCGGCGACGCCGTGGTCGCGGCGGTCGCGGGCCGATCCGCGCCGAGCTTCCGCATTTCGGCCCGGCGCGCCGACAAGCGCTTCCCGATTCCGTCACCCGACATCGAGCGCGAAGTGGGCCGGCGCGTGCAGGAAGCCACCGGTTGGCCGGTCAACCTGTCGCATCCCGCGGTCACGATCCGCGTCGAGGTGCTCACCGCCGATGCGTTCTACTTCTTCGACAAGGAGCGCGGCGCCGGCGGCCTGCCGCTCGGCACGGGCGGCAAGATCATGTGCCTCATCTCGGGCGGCATCGACTCGCCGGTCGCGGCCGCGCGCCTCATCCGCCGCGGCTGCCGAGCGCACTTCGTCCACTTCCACAGCTATCCGATCTTGTCGCGGACATCGCAGGACAAAGTCCGCACGCTCGTCGAGCGCCTGACCGAGCACCAGCTCCGGTCCCGGCTGCACCTCGTCCCGTTCGGCACCGTGCAGCAGAAGGTCGTCGTCTCCGTCCCGCCGCCCCTGCGGGTCGTCATCTATCGACGCCTGATGATGCGCATCGCCGAAAAGCTGGCGTGGAAGACGGGCGCCCACGCGCTCGTCACCGGAGACTCGGTCGGGCAGGTCGCCTCGCAGACCATCGACAACCTGGCCGTCGTCGACGCCGTGGCCACGATGCCGATCCTGCGGCCGCTCATCGGCTTCGACAAGGAAGAGATCACGCTCGAAGCGCAGCGGCTGGGCACCTACGAGACGTCGATCATCCCCGACGATGACTGCTGCACGCTGTTCACGCCGAGATATCCGACCACCCGGGCGTCGTGCGACGTCGTCGACGTCGCCGAACGCGAACTGGACGTGGCCGGGCTCGTCGACGAGGCCGTCCGGGCGGCCGTGCTGGAGGACTTCAGTTTCCCGGTGCTACGATTGGTGGCGAGGACTCATCCGTGAAACTGACACCTGGCAAGCTGAAAGGCATGAAAGCCGTCGCCGACGGTCGGGGCGTCATCGCCGCGGCGGCGATGGACCAGCGCGGCTCACTGCAGAAGGCGCTCGCGAAGGACAGCAGCGTCCCTGTCGACGACGCGATGATGCAGGAATTCAAGTCGCTCGTCACCGAGGTGCTCACGCCGCACGCGAGCGCGATCCTGCTCGATCCCGAGTGGGGCCTGCCCGCGTCGAAACGCCGCGCGAAGAACGCCGGCCTGCTGATGGCGTACGAGAAGACGGGCTACGACAAGACCGGGCCGGGCCGCCTGCCGGACCTGCTCGACCTTTGGTCGGTGCGCCGGCTCGGCGCGCCCGCCGCCGACTGCATCAAGATCCTGCTGTATTACACGCCGTTCGATCCGAAGGACGTG
>JANOGJ010000684.1:0-7645 GCA_031405995.1 Acidobacteriota bacterium | reverse complement strand
TGGTCTGCCGGGTGGCGACCACGAACTTGTGTGCGTGTTGCAGGACCGGCGCTTCGACGCGCAGAATCAGCTCACCTATCTCTCAGCCGGCATGATGGACCAGATGCACGGCTTCGTGGGCGACCGGCTCCTCGTGAACGGCCGGGTCGCATCGGTCGTCGATGTCGCCAGCCGGGGGTACCGGCTCCGTTTGCTGAACGGGTCGAGCTCACGCGTCTACAAGCTGGAGTGGAGCGACGGCACGCCGCTCACGATCATCGGAAGCCAGGGCGGCCTGCTCGAACGTCCACGGCCGCAGCGGTACCTCACGCTGGCGCCCGCGCAGCGCGCCGACGTCTTCGTGGACTTCAGCGGCCGCGCGGTCGGCGCGTCCGTCGAGCTGCGCAGCGCGGCCTTTCCGGCGAGCGACGTCGACCGCACCGTCGGCGCGATGGGCGGCATGGGCGCGGGGTCGGGCTCCGCGAACGGCGCCGCACTGTCGCTGATGACGTTCCGCGTCGCCCGGCAGGAGGCGTCGTCGTACCGGCTGCCACCGCGCCTGGCCACCTACGGGTCGTCGTGGGCGCAGAACGACGCGGCGCCTGTGCGCCGCATTCCGATCTCTATCGCGGCCGGCCAGTGGCTGCTCGACGGCCGCACCTTCGACATGATGAACGCCGCGCCTGAAGAAGAAGTGCGCGCGGGCTCGACCCACATCTGGGAGATGACGAACGTGAGCGGCATGATGGGCATGCCGATGGCCCATCCGCTGCACCTGCACGGACGGCAGTTTCGCGTCCTCAGCCGGGCGCCCGTGTCGGGAACGTCAGCGGGGTCGTCGTCAGTGCGCGAGGGCTTGCTCGACGAGGGCTGGACGGACACCGTGTTGATTCTCCCGGGCGAGCGAGTCCGGCTGCAGGTCACGTTCACCGAGTACCCGGGGCTGTATCCGTACCACTGCCACGTCCTCGAACACGAGGACATGGGGATGATGCGGAACTTCAGAGTGCTGCCGCGCTGAGCGGCGCGCCAGACAATCCCTCAGTCCTGGCCCGAGTTATGCGTACACTGGAGTGTGCGGACTCGATGCGTCACGCTCCTGGCGCTCACACTTTTCGTGAGCGTCCGGGCGAACAGCCCCGCGTCGGCCCAGGACGACGCGGCGTTCCTGGCCGCGCAACGCGTGTTCTACAACGCGCGCTACGACGCGGCGGCGGCCCTGGCTCTGCAAATCCGCAAGACCGAGCCCGAGAACCTTGCGGCCTACGAGTTGCGTACCTCCGCCTTGTTGTTCCAGTTGCGGCGCGCGATCGGCGACGCGGAGGATAAGGACAAAGCGCTCAAACAATGCGCGCCCTGCCCCACCCTGATGGCCGCGTTCAAGGACGAGACGGCCACCGGCGTCGCGCTCGCGCGGGCGCGGCTCAAGAAGACCCCGGCCGACGACACGGCCCAGTTTTTCCTCGGCAAGCTCAACCTGAACCACGTGTGGCTGCACCTGGGCACGCTCGGCCGGCGCACCGGCTGGGGCGAGTATTGGGAAGCCCGGCGCTCGCTCGACGCCGTCCTCAAGCGCAACCCGGGCCATGTGCGCGCGCGCGTCGCCCGCGCCTGGATCGACTACATCGTGGACACGAAAGTCCCGTGGGCGTTCCGCTGGGTGCTGGGCGGCGGCGACAAGAAGAAGGCCGTGACGGTGGCCCGGCAAGCCGCCGACGCCAACGCCGACTTCTTCACGAAGACTGAAGCGGGCTTCGCGCTGTGGGAGATGCTGATCCGCGAGAAGAACTTCGCGGAGGCCCTCACGGTCGCGCGCCGGCTCGCGCGCGACTTCCCGGAGAACCGCGAGCTCACCGACTTTATCGCGGCCCGCGCCGCCAAGGGCTAACCGCCCGACTTGACGCGCTGGACGTCGATCCTCGCGGCCAGCTTCATGCCGTCCATTTCCGCCACGGCGTCGCCCTTCAGGTGGCCGTCGGCGAACGTCAGCGCGAACTTGATCGCCGGCCCGCCGCCCCCGTGCTGCACCTCGAAGGCGAGCTTGTTGCCGTCCACGGTGCCCTTGAGCGGCCACTGCTCTTCGGTGCTCGGCCCGGCGGTGCCGGTGAGCTCCGTGCCCTTCTGCTTCAGGTCTAGAAGCACGACGTCGTCCTTCTGCTCGGGCGACGTGAGCAGGAACGCGCCGGACCACTTGCCGGTGAAGTCCTCGGCCGCGCGGACGGGCACAAACAGCAACAGAATGCCAACGACGAATGCCAGACGCTTCATCAATGTCCCTCTTTCAGAAACCAATACGGACTATCGGCGCGTGAGGATCATTAATTTAAGCCACAGGGCCGCGAGGTCCGCGTACGTCTGAACGATGCGGCCGGGCCGAAAGAACTGGGAGGCGCCGGACCGACGGGCGTAGTGGTGCACGGAGACCTCGCGGAACCGCGCGCCCGCGCGCTGCGCCTTCTTCACCAGCTCCGCGCAGATAGAGCCGCTGCTGCTCTCGAGCCGCACCTGGTCCAGGACCGTCTTCCGGATGAGCCGGAAATCACAGTCCACGTCGATGATGGGCAGCCAGAACAGCCACCGGGTGAAGAACTTGTGCAGGTTGCCGGCGAACACCCGGTACGCGGGATCCTGGCGCGTCATCTTGATCCCGTTCACGAAGTCCACGTCGTCCGAAAGGAGCATGACGAGGAGCGGCAGTTCCTTGACGTCGTACTGCGCGTCGCCGTCGGTGTAGAAGACGAGGGCCTTGGACGCCGCGGCGAAACCGGACCGGAGCGCGCCGCCGTAGCCGCGGTTGGCCGGATGGGTGACGACCTGGAGCCGGCTGACGCGCGGCCCGAGGTCGCGCAGCACGGCGGCGCTCGCGTCCGTCGATCCGTCGTTGACGACGATGATCTCGTAGTCGTCGGCGATCGTGCGGAGCACCGCGTCGGCCTCCTGGACGAGCGACCCGATCGTCTCCGCGTCGTTGTAGCAGGGAAAGAAGACGGAGATGCTCGGCCTGGCCATCGCGCGCGGCGATTATACTGGTCGTCGGTCGTGTCGCGCAGCGGGCGCGACTCTAGCGCCGCCCTGCGGACTATCGCGCAACGGGTCGCGAGAAACACCTCGCGGCGTTCACCTCGAAGGCCCACTCCGGCGCGATTCCCCGGCCACGCGGCCATGGCCGCTGGCATACGTACTGCTGATCCTCTGTCGTGGAGCGGGCATCCGCCGGCTCCCCCGTCAGCCGCACCATCTCGACAGGAGGCCCGGGAAGTGGGCACGTTCGCTCGTCGACTGATCGGCGCGGCCGCGCTTGACGCCTCGGTATACGAGGGCATCGAGGCGGACCGGTCGGCCATCGGCCAGGCGCTCCTGGTCGTCCTCCTGTCGAGCGCGGCGGCGGGTGTCGCATCGGGCGCCGGCGCGTGGCCTCGCGCGGCGACCTTCCTGCCCGTCACCATCATCGCCCTCGTCAGCTGGCTGTTGTGGGCGATGCTCGTCTACCAGATCGGCGGCCGGATCCTGCCGGAGCCCGAGACCCGCGTCGACTTCCCGCAGGTGCTGCGCACCCTCGGGTTCGCGGCCGCGCCTGGCCTGATCCAGGCGCTCGGCGCCGTGCCATCGCTGACGCGCGTCGTCTTCGCGCTCTCGTGGATCTGGATGCTCGCCGCCATGGTGACGGCCGTCCGACACGCGCTCGACTATCGGAGCCTGGCGCGCACGCTCCTCGTCTGCGGGCTCGCAGCGCTGCTGGCCGTCGGGATGGCGCTCGTGCTCGGTCTGATCTTCGGACCGACGGCGAACTAAGGGAGACCGCCATGAAAGTCCGAGATGTCATGACCCGAGACGTGCAATCCTGCCAGCCCGGCGAGACCCTCGCGAGCCTGGCCAATCTGATGTGGCGCGGTGACTGCGGCGCGATCCCGGTCCTCGACGCCGAGCACCGCCCCGTCGGCATCATCACCGACCGCGATGCGTTTATTGCGCTGGCGACCCGCTACCGCGTGCCGGGTGAGATCAGCGTCAAGGAAGTCATGACGAGCGATCCGGTGACGTGCCACCCGGACGACGACGTTCGTCTGGCGCTTAAGTCGATGGCGGAGCACCAGATCCGCCGGCTGCCGGTCGTGGACGGCATGGGCGCGCTCACCGGCATGTTGTCGTTGAGCGACCTGGCGGCGAAGTCGACCGCCCGCCCCAGCACGATCGACGCCGAGATTGCGCAGACACTGCAGGCCATCAGCCGGAGCCACCACGCGCCGGCGGTGTCCCTCGTGATGGACCACCAAGTGGTGTTGTCCGCCTGATGCGCGGACAGAAGGAGACGTATGAACACCGATCGGGAACTTCAGGAACGCATTCTCAGCGCCCTCGAATTCGAGCCCGGCGTGGACGCCGCGCAAGTTGGCGTCTCGGTCCGCCACGGCGTCGCGGCCCTGCAGGGGGCGGTGACGACGCTCTCGCAGAAGTGGATGGCGGAGCGGGCGGCCCAGCGGGTGTATGGCGTTCGCGCCGTCGCGAACGACATCACGGTGCGGCCGGATCACGCCACGTCGCGCACGGATCCCGCCATCGCTGAGGCCGTCGCCAACGCGTTGGCCTGGAATGCCAGCGTGCCCGTGAACGCCGTGCAGGCGGCGGTGCGGGACGGCTGGGTGACGCTCACGGGCATCGTGCCCTGGCCGTTCCAGCGCACGGCCGCCGAGCGAGCCGTCCGGTATCTCTACGGCGTCCGGGGCGTGTCGAACGCGATCATGCTCAAGCCGCCGGTGAGCACGACGGACATCAAGGCGAAGATCGAGAACGCGTTCAAGCGCAGCGCCGAAGTGGACGCCGAACACGTCCAGGTCGAGAGCCATGACGGGGAAGTCATCCTGACGGGCACGGTGCGATCGATGGCCGAGCGCCGCGAGGCCGAGCGCGCGGCGTGGGCCGCGCAGGGTGTCACGCGCGTGGACGACCGGCTGCTCGTCAACCCGTAACGGCGAAGGGTGTACAGTCACCAAGAAGCGCGTTCCCAGCGCGCGCCTTGGTGACTGCGATGACATCGAAGCGCCTCAAGATCGTTCTGCTCGGCGGCCTCGCGTTGGTCGTCGTGCTGGGACTGGGCCTGTTCCTCTGGGCCCGCGCCGTCCTCGCCGGAGACGGCGTGCGCACGGCCGTCGAGTCTCAGTTGACGCGCGCGCTGGGCCAACCGGTCACCATCGGCCGCCTGGGTGTGTCGATCCTGCCGCGCGTCACGATGGACCTCTCCGACGTGACGATCGGGAAGCCGGCGCGCATCACCATTCGGACCCTCCACGTGGGCACCGCATTCGGGGCGCTGTTGTCGAGACGAATCGAGCATGCCAGCGTCCGTCTGACCGGCGCCCGGATCGAACTGCCGCTGCCACCGCTCGGAGCGATCCCCACAAGACCCTCGGCCGAGGCGCCGCCTGCCACTCGCCCACCGGTCGAGCTGGTCTCGATCGATGACATCGCGCTCTCGGACGTGGAGGTCGTGAGCGGTGGCCGCACGCTGCGCGCCGACGTGGCCGTCGTCCCCCACGGCGCCGGCTTCACGGTCCGCCGTCTCGTGCTCAGCGCCGGCCAGACGCGCGTCAGCGTCACCGGCGAGATTGCGAGCCTCGCCGGCCCGACCGGCGACCTCGCGCTGACCGCGAGCGGACTGAACGTGCTGGAACTGGCGGCGTTCGTCACCGACTTCTCGGGCGCCGCGGGCCTCGCCTCGGCCTCCGCGCCCGCACCGCGAGCGGGCGCCATGAACCTGGCCGTGTCGATCGACGCCGGCCGTGCGAGCTTCGGCGCGCTGACCGTCGAGCGGCTGAAGGGGCGCGCGAGGGTGACGTCCACCGGGGTCACGATCGACCCGATCGCGTTCGGCGTCTTCGGCGGCACCTACGACGGCGCGATGACGCTCACGCCGGGCCGCACCCCGACCATCCGCCTCACGGCGAAGATCTCGAATGTGGATGTCGCGTCGGCGATGGCGTTTGCGGGCACCCCGGGCCAGATTACCGGACGCGCTGCCGGAACGCTGGACCTTTCCGGCCGAGGCAGCGCGGTCGATCGTCTGCTCGAGTCGGCCCGAGGGACGGCCCGCATCGAAGTGACGGACGGGACCATCGCCGGTCTCGGCCTGGTCAGAACCGTCGTGCTGGCGGGGTCGATGCGCGCGGACTCCCAGCGCCAGATCACCGGCGGGACGACCGAACCCTTCTCGCGTCTCGCGGCGGTATTCGACGTGGCGTCCGGCGAAGCGCGCACCGACGATCTGCGCTTCGAGTCCAAGGACTTGTCGCTCGCCGCGGTCGGCAGCCTGCGCCTGGACGGCCGCGCCGTCGACTTCGCGGGCCCCGTGCAGTTGTCGGACGAACTCTCGAAGCAAGCCGGGCAGGACCTGCTGCGCTACACGGCCAAGGACGGCCGCGTGACGATCCCCGTCACGGTCAGCGGCCCCGTGGACCACCTGGCGGTCCGCGTCGGCATGACCGACCTGGCGAAGCGGGCAATCGGCAATCGCGCCAGTGAAGAGCTGAAGAAGGGGATCCTCAAGGGATTGGGACAAATCATCAAGAAAGAGCCTTCACCATGAAGAACATGAAGAGCATGAAGGTCAGAGGGTTCTCCCCAAGGAGTCTTCATGTTCTCCATGTTCTTCATGGTAAGAGGTCTTTCAGCCCTGTCTCAGCGCCTTCAGCGGATCGATCGAGGCCGCGCGCCGCGCGGGCACGAAGCAGGCAATCGCTGACGCGGCGAAAAGAACGGCCGCAGCCGCGGCGAAACTCACCGGATCCAGGGCGCTGATGCCGAGCAGCACGCCGCGGAGCGCGGTGGCGCCGAGCGCCGCCAGCCCGAGACCAACCACCACGCCCACGCTGACGAGGACGACGCCTTCGCGCATGACCTCCCGCACGACCGTGCCGCGATCGGCGCCGAGCGCGACGCGAATCCCGATTTCCCGCGTGCGCCGGCTGACGCTGAACGCCACGACGCCGTAGAGGCCGAGGGCGGCGAGCCCGAGTGCAAGCCCGGCGAGACCGCCGATGAGCCAGCCGCCCATCGCGAAGCCGTGCAGCGACGTCGCCATCGCGCCCGTAAACGGCTGCAACTCCATCAGCACCACGTCCGGATCGAGTGCGCGCAACTCGCGCTCGATGGCGCCCACGAGCGCGGCCTCGCCGGCGGACGTGCGCGCGAGAATCGTCGCCGTGCCCGAGGGCCGCTGCGTGCGGGCAAAGTGAATAAACGGGCGCGGTGACTCGCCAAGCGACCGGATCTTGTAGTCCCCCACGACGCCCACGACTTCGACGAGCGGGCCCGTCTGATCGCGCAGGCGCAGCCGCCTCCCGACCGCGCTCTGGCCGGGCCACACCCGCGACGCGAGCGTACGGTTGACGATCGCCACGCGCGTCGAACCTGGGACGTCACGCACATCGAAGTTCCGGCCCTCGAGCACCGGCACACCCAGCGTCTCGAAGTACGGCGGGGTGACTTGCGTCGTGTCGAAGATGAAACGCGATCGCGGATCGGTCGTCGGCTGCCCGTCGATCACCGCGTCCGTCGTCTGGATGTTGAGCGTCAGCGGCATCCGGTCGCTCAGGGCGACGCCCGTCACGCCTGGAATCCGCCCGATGCGCTCGACGGCACGCTCGAAAAACTGGCGGCTGGCCTCGTCCGT
>JANOGJ010000607.1:0-1904 GCA_031405995.1 Acidobacteriota bacterium | reverse complement strand
ACAGTAAGCGTGCTCATGACCGTCCTCCCGTCGCCTGCCCGGCTGCCATGTGGATGCCTTTGCGGATCCGCATGTAGGTCCCGCACCGGCAGATGTTGCCGTTCATCGCGGCGTCAATGTCGGCGTCGGTCGGCTTGGGCGTGGTCTTGAGGAGGGCCGCGGCGGTCATGATCTGGCCGGCCTGGCAGTACCCGCACTCCGGCACGTCCAGCGCCTGCCACGCGACCTGGAGTGGATGCGTCCCATTGGGCGACAAGCCTTCAATGGTGACGACGGCCGCACCGGCGGCCGCGGAAATCTTGACCTGGCACGAGCGCGCCGGATTCCCGCGCAGATGCACGGTGCACGCGCCGCATTGGCCGACGCCGCAGCCGAACTTCGTGCCGCGCAGGCTGAGCACGTCGCGCAGCACCCACAGCAAAGGCATGTCGGCCGGCACGTCCACCGACGCAGGTTTCCCGTTGACCGTAAAGTCGACTTTCATGTGGAGGCTCCCGGTCCGAATAATACGACAGGTTCAGGGTTCACGGTTCAGGGTTCTCGTTCAGGGTTCACGGTTCTCCGCGCGTGACCTGATGGCCCGCAGCCACTGGCGCCGAATGAGGGCGCTGCCGGGCAGAATCGTGCGCCAATACGCGGTGAACACCCGACGGGTGCTGGAATCGGTCGCGTACACCCGGGTCTCGGTTTCGAGCCGGGTAATCCCGGCGGTCCGAGGCACGAGCCGGAAGTTCATGGCGACCTTGGCGAAACCGGGTTCGGCGAGGGCGAGGTAGGTCTCGAGGGTCCATGCGCGCGCGGCGGCGCCCGCCGGCGCGGCGACGAAGCCGCCGAACACCAGTTCCTCGTTTGGCCGCTCGGCCAGCTTGCGGAACGACGTCTTCAGCGCGGTCTCGATGATGGGCGTGCGGCTGGCGGGGTTCATGATGCTCTCGCCCGCGCACTGCCCGAGGCACCGGATCCAGGTGAGCGTCCGATACCCGCTGATTTCCTCGGGCGTGACTTCGAGGAGCGCCTTGTAGACGCGCTCAGCCGAGGCCGCGATCTCGATCGTGTGACGTTCGTCGAACTGAAATACGGGGAAGACGCCGTCGAGCAGCGTGACAGGCTTTTCGACGCGGTGGGTGCCGGTGCCGAAAAAGAGCGTCGTCACCGCGAGCAGAAAGCCGGCGAGCGCGGTCAGGGCCGCCCGTTTGCGCGTCGGCAGCCGCAGCCACTTGATGGGTCGCATCACGCAGAGGCCGCCCATCGCGACCAGCGCGCCGCCGAGATACCACAAGATGGAGAGGAACATGGCTGCCGAACGTAGAATACTGGCTATGCCGCTGATTGATCCCGGCAAGAAAGCGCCCGCATTCTCGCTCAACGACCAGGCCGGCAAGACGCATTCGCTCGCCGACTACGCCGGCAAGAACTTGGTCCTCTACTTCTACCCGAAGGACGACACGCCGGGCTGCACCACCGAATCCTGCGCGTTCCAGTCGAACCTTCCGAAGATCAAGGCCGGCAAGGCCGCGGTCCTCGGCGTGAGCATCCACGACGAGAAGAGCAAGGCGAAGTTCGCCGCCAAGCACGGCCTGACCTTCCCGCTCCTCGCCGACGCCGAGCACGAAGTCGCTGAGAAGTACGGGGTGTGGCAGCAAAAGGATCGCTACGGGCGTAAATACATGGGCATCGTCCGCACCACGTACCTCATCGGGCCCGACGGCAAGGTCGTCCGCAGGTGGGACAAGGTGAAGGTGGACGGGCATGCGGAGGACGTCCTGCAATGCGTTTCTTGATTCGTACTCTCGTCGCCGTTGCCGCGCTCGCGTCGCTTTCGGCGCGGCAGGCGCCCGCGGATCGCTACTGGCCGCAGTGGCGTGGTCCCGACATGACCGGCGTGTCGAGGACCGCGACGCCGC
>JANOGJ010000634.1:0-5350 GCA_031405995.1 Acidobacteriota bacterium | reverse complement strand
GTCAGGCAGTCATCGTGGTAGAAGCGGAGGGTCGCGCGCCCGATCTTGAGCTCGTGGCTCGGCCGGACGGGCCGCGGCGACACCAGGGCCAAGGCCATACCAGTGGCTTCTCGGTCGATTAGGGGTACGAGTACAGGGCTGTAGGCGGGATCAGGAAACGCGGGCAACGCCGGCGCCGACCGTGGCGAAGCCGTGAGCGACGCGATCGGGGCTCACCGGCTGGTTGCGCTGGTGGCCGCCGTGGCCGCACCCGGCGCCCTTTTCCTCGATGTAGGTGATCTCGCGGCTCGTGCCCATTTCGCGGTAGCGACCAGACACACATCCGCAATTCAGGGTGGAGAAGCCGAGAAGTCGCACGAGACTCATGAAGAAGCCAACCTTCGCCATTGCAATCGACGTACCCAATCCGCGCCCGCTCCAGAGGCGCTCGATCCTTCGGAAACTCGCCTGGGTCCGTTCGAAATGGAGGCCAGGTGCACAAAACTGTGTCATCTGAACCACCCCTCCATGGATTATTGACACCAAGGAGTTGGATCAACGGGCGAACGGGCGAACGGGCGAACTGGTGAACTGGCGAACGGTGAACGGGCTACACCTTGCCGAGGATCTGGAGGTCGGTCTCGGCCTGACGCCGGGCAAAGCGGCGCGCCGAAATCACCCGGGCGACCGCCACGCCGTGGAGGAGCGCGTAGATCCCAAAGGCGAGTGGCGGTGGACTCTCGAGCGTCAGCAACTCGGCGCCGAGGTCGGCCGTATTCGAGCCGCCCGTCATGAAGAGGACGACCATGAGGTTGAGGAGGATCGCCAGGCTGAACGGCCACGCGAAGAGGGGATCGGCGCCGCCGCCCGAGCCGGGCTGCGCGCGGAATCGCATCGCGGCGTGCTCCCAGCCTGACCCGTCGTCTGCCGCTTCGTACCGGACCTGGAGGTAACGTCCGATGCGCTCGACGCCGACGTGAAGGGCGAAGACGACTTCGAAGCCGACAGAGAGGACGAGCAGCGGAATGAGCCCGATGGCCGGAATGACGAACAGGGCACAGGCGGCCAAGGCCAGGGCAGACCACGACACGAATGTAATCGTCGTAACAAACACACGCGCCGTGCCGCGCTCGCGGATGGTGGCCCGGAGCCCGCGGTACTCTTCGAGGCCCAATTCCGGTCGTTCAGACGCCATTAGAATCTCCGTTCCGTTGCCCCCGAGCGGGGTATTGCCGATACATTCATAGCCCAGGCGGGTCAGGGCTGCAACGGCGAAAGAAACCGTGCGTTTCGGGCCCCCTTGGTACGCGTATTGATCATTGGAATCTGTTGCTGCCGAAGAACTTAGGGTGCTAGGCTAGGCGCGGGGACGGAAACAGGCTGGAGGGCGAGTGCGGGCCACTAAACGCATCGGTCGGTCCATGGTTATTGCGAGCACGGTGCTGTGCTTTGCGGAGCCGTCGGCCGTCTGGGCGTCTCCCCTCACCGCCCCGGCCGGCGCCCAACAGTCGAAGACCCCTCCGGCTCCCGCGAAATCCGCGATTAAGACCGCGCCCAAGCCTCCGCAGACTCGTTCGAGCCTGGCCCGGACTCGGGCCGCTCGCGCCGCCTCGGCGGCTCGCGCGCGGCAGGCCGCCGCGTCGCGCCAGTTGCGCGAGGCGATGACGCCGCTCTTCAAGCGAGACCTGCTCGGCAACATCGTCCCGGACGTGCGCGCGGCCGCGGCCATCGTGTTCGACCCGCAGACCGGCGACGTGCTCTGGCAGAGCAACTCGCAGGAGCAGCGGTCCATCGCCAGCCTGACCAAGCTCATGACGGCCGTCACCTTTGTGGCCGACGACCCGGATCTCGACGAGCAGATTCCCGTGACGCGCGCGGACACCAAGGGCGCATCGGTGACCTACATCCGCGCCGGTGAATCGATCTCCTACCGCGACCTGCTGCACCTCACGCTCATCGCCTCCGACAACGCGGCGGCGCGCGTGCTCGCGCGCACCTCGGAAGGCGGCACGGCGGCCTTTGTCGCCCGGATGAACCTGATGGCGACCGAGTTGGGCCTGACGAACACGATCTATACGGATCCGTCGGGGCTGGACTCGCGCAACATGTCGTCGGCCTATGACCTTTCGCACCTCATGGCGTACGCCGCCGCCGACCCCAAGCTCGGACCGATCATGCGGATCAGCGAGCACCAGGCCCGGACGAGCGCGCGGGTCATCACCGTCCGCAACACCAACAAGCTCCTCGGGACCGGCCTCGAAGTCCTCGGCGGCAAGACGGGCTTCATCAGCAAGGCGGGCTACTGCCTCGCGACCATGCTGCGCGTCCCCGGCGGTCCCCAAATCGCCGTCGTCGTCCTCGGCGCGTCGAACAGCACGGTCCGGTTCTGGGACGTTCGCCACCTCTTCAACTGGGTCTCGGGACGAGCCAGGGGACTGGTGGGCGGCGACGAGAACTAACTTAGAACTCAGAACTTAGAACTCAGAACTTTCAAACCTCAGAACCCCGGAACCTCGGAACCGGTCTCGTACTCCGTCATACTTATTTAGATGCCCCGTCTTGCCGGCCGCGCCCCTCGCATGGGCGTCCTGCTGATTGCGTCCGAGATGACGCCGTGGGCCAAGACCGGCGGGTTGGCGGATGTCGTCGCCGGGCTGCCCGAGGCGCTCGCCGATCTCGGTCATGACGTGACCGTCGTCATTCCGAAACACCGGGGCACGGTGCTGCCCAAGTCGCAGGCGGTGGCGCGCGCGGTGCGGGTGGGAGCCCTGGCCGAGGACGTCACGTTCCACACGGCGACGTTCGCGTCCAACCGCCGCGTCGTGTTCGTGGACTGCCCGAAGCTCTTCGATCGGGACGGTCTCTACGGCGCTGGGGGGCGGGACTACGGCGACAACGCGGATCGGTTCGCGGTGCTGGCGGCCGCGGCGCTCGACTACGGCGAGAGCCGGCCGGGCGGATTGCCGATCGACGTGGTCCACGCGCACGATTGGCAGGCGGGCCTCGTGCCCGCGCTGCTCGCGACGTCCGGGCCGCGCTGGCCGCGGCTCTCGGGCGCGGGGCGCGTCCTCACGATCCACAACCTCGCGTACCAGGGCTTGTTCCCGCGGGACGTCGTGCCGCGGCTTGGACTGCCGTGGAGCGCGTTCACCATCGACCAGGGCGAGTTCTGGGGCCGCTTCAGTTTTCTGAAAAGCGGCATCATGGCGAGCGACTACATCACAACGGTCAGTCCGACCTATGCCAAGGAGACGCTGACGCCGGAGGCCGGCAGCGGCATGGAAGGCGTGTTGCGCGCGCGATCGAAGCGCTACGTCGGCATCCTGAACGGCATCGACACCAAGGTGTGGGACCCGTCGACGGACGGGCACCTGCCGGCCCGCTACGACGCGAAGAACCTGGGAGGCAAGGCCGCGTGCAAGCGGGCGCTCCTCGCGCGGTTCGACCTCCCGCAGGGCGACGACGCGTTGGCGCGGCCGATCGTGGGCATGGTGTCGCGACTCGTCTCGCAAAAGGGTCTCGAGCTGATCCTCGCTTCGGCCGAGGCGCTCGTGGAGATCGAAGCGACGTGGGTCTTCGTGGGCACGGGCGAGCGGCGCTACGAGAAGGCGCTCGACGCGCTGGCGGCGCGGTACCCCTCAAGGATCGCCGTGCACATCGGTTTCGATGAACCGCTCGCGCATCTCGTGGAGGCGGGCGCGGACATGTTTCTGATGCCCTCAATCTTCGAGCCGTGCGGACTGAACCAGATGTACAGCCTGCGGTACGGCACCGTGCCGATCGTTCACGCGGTGGGCGGCCTCGACGACACGATTCAGCCGTACACGGCGCGCGCGCGGAATGCCAACGGCTTCAAGTTCCAGGAGCCGACGCCGGACGCGCTCGTGAAGACCATTCGTCACGCCGTCCGCCTGTTTCGCGAGCGCGCGGTCTGGCAGCGGCTGATGCGCACCGGGATGGCCGCCGATCACTCGTGGAGGATCTCGGCGAGAGAGTATGTCAAAGTGTATAGACGTGCCCGGCTCATCGCCGCCGAGAGAGGCGGCGCGTGACACGGGCGAACGAAAGGACTGCACGCAGACAATGGCTTCCGACCTGATTCAGACCTACACCGACGACAACTTTGATGGCAGCGTGCTCAAGGCGACGACCCCCGTCATCGTGGACTTCTGGGCCGAGTGGTGCGGGCCGTGCCGAGCGCTGGCGCCGGTGATCGACGCCCTCGCCACGGACTACCAAGGCAAAGTTGCTGTCGGCAAGCTCAACGTGGACAACAACCCCACCGTGACGATGCGCTATATGGTGCGGGGGATCCCGACGGTTCTCCTCTTCAAGGGCGGGCAGATCGTCGACCAGGTCGTGGGCCTCGTCGACAAGAGCGCGCTCAAACAGATGGTTGACAAGCATTTGTGAGCACACGCACCGTCGTCGTCATCGGATCCGGGCCGGCCGGCTTGACCGCCGCACTCTACGCCGCCCGCGCCAATCTGAAACCGCTCGTGTTGGAAGGCCTCGAGGCCGGAGGGCAGCTCATGCTGACCACGGCGGTGGAGAATTTTCCGGGATTTCAGGACGGCGTGATGGGGCCTGACCTGATGGCCACGATGCGCGGGCAGGCCGAGCGGTTCGGCGCGGAGTTGCGGCGCGGCGACGTCCTGAAGGTCGATCTCGGCCGGCAGCCGTTCGTCGTGACGACCGAGGACGGCGAGGTCTCGACCCAGTCGGTCATCGTAGCCACCGGCGCGTCGGCGCGGCTGCTCGGATTGCCGTCAGAGCGCGCGCTGATGGGCCACGGCGTCTCGACGTGCGCGACGTGCGATGGATTCTTCTTTCGCGGGAAGCCCATCGCGGTCGTCGGTGGGGGAGACTCGGCGCTCGAAGAAGCCACGTTCCTCACGCGCTTCGCCTCGCACGTCACCGTGATCCACCGGCGCGACTCGCTGCGCGCGTCCAAGATCATGCAGGACAAGGCCTTCGCCAACCCCAAGATCACGTTCGAGTGGAACACGGAAGTCGTCGACGTGAAGGACCCCGGACAAGGCGTCGTGTCGGCCATTCGCTTGCGAGACCTCAAGACCGGCGCCGAAAAGGACCTCGTGGTGGACGGCATGTTCGTCGCGATCGGCCACACGCCGAACACCACGCTCTTCAAGGGCCAGTTAACGATGGACGACGGCGGGTATCTCGTCACGCACGACGGCGCCAAGACCAACGTGGCCGGCGTGTTCGCCTGCGGCGACGTGCAGGACCATATTTACCGGCAGGCCATCACCGCGGCGCCGAGGGGGCGGAGACGGCGATCGCCTGGTGGACCGCGCGCGGCGAGGACCCGCGGGAGAAGCTGGTGATCTTTTCCGACGGGCTCGACGTG
>JANOGJ010000614.1:0-6265 GCA_031405995.1 Acidobacteriota bacterium | reverse complement strand
GCATCCGTTTCTCGATCGCGAGTCGGCGGGGATTCTGGGCGATCACGTCACGCTCGATCAGGGCACGGGCGCTGTGCATACGGCCCCGGGCCATGGTCAGGAAGACTATGTCGTCGGGATGAAGTACAAGCTACCGGTCCCAGAGCCCGAGCAGGCCGAGCAGGAGCGCGGTGCGCTTCTTGACGGACTGGCGCCAGCGGCTCTCGAACGCCTCATCGGGCCGCTCGCCGGCGAGCGGATCGATCATGCGCGAGCGGGCGCGCGCGGCGCGGCGGATCCAGTCGGTCATCGACCCGATCCCGTGCGGCGCGCGTCGGCGACGATGGCCTTCGACGGCGTCGCCGCCGGCACACGTTCGATCACGAGTGTGCTCTGCTCGGTCGGCGACACGAGGTGGAGGACGCGCCGGGCGCGCTCGTCGAGCGACTGCGGGCGGGTCACCATCTCCAGCTCGACGCGGAGGTGCCGGTTGCGCGCCTCGGCCAGGTTGCGTTCCGTCCGCAGTTCCTCGAGGCGGTAGCCGCTGCGCATCACTTCGAGATGCGGCCACGCCCAGAACAGGAGCATCGCCACGATGAGCGAGGCGAGCGTCAGCGTCTGGCGGAACTCCTGCGTCTGCTGCAGGTCCACCTCCCGCACGACGGGGTTGTTGCGGATGTCCTTCTTGATGGCGAACTCGAGGTCGCTGTTCATGCCGCCTTCTCCACGACGCGAAGCCGCGCGCTCCTGGCGCGCGGGTTGCGCGCCACTTCGTCGGCCGCCGGCACGACGGGGCGCCGCGTGATCAGCGTGACGGCGCCGCTCGCGGCGAAACCGCGCAGCGTGTGCTTGACGATGCGATCTTCAAGGGAGTGAAACGCGATCACGGCCAGCCGCCCGCGCGGACCGAGCGCGGCGACCGCCGCCGGCAGGAACGCCTCGAGACCGTCGAGCTCGCCGTTCACCCAGATGCGGAGCGCCTGAAACGTGCGCGTGGCCGGGTCGATCCGCTGCCAGCCGCGCCCGCCCGCGCCGCGTCTCACGGCGGACGCCAGGTCCGCGGTCGTCCGGAGCTCGCCGCGATCGCGAGCCTGGACGATGGCGCGCGCCACGCGGCGCGAGTGCCGCTCCTCGCCGAACTTCCAGATCACGTCGGCGAGCGTGGCTTCCTCGACGCGAGCCAGGTGCTCGGCCAGCGTCAGTCCCCGCGCTTGATCCATCCGCATGTCGAGCGGCCCCGCCTGTCGAAAACTGAACCCACGCTCCGCGTCGTCCAACTGCAGCGACGACACGCCCAAATCGGCCAGTACCCCGTCCACCGCCCGCTCCCCGCGCGCCGCCAGGACCGACACGAGATCCCGGTAGTCCGCGTGCACGAGCGCCACCGCCTCGCCCGCCTCCGCGAGTCGCGCGCGCGCACGGTCGAGCGCGCCGCGATCTCGATCGAGTCCGATCACCCGTCCCGCGCCCGACGAGAGCAGCGCCGCCGCGTGCCCTCCGAGCCCGATCGTCGCGTCGACGTAGACGCCGTCGGGCCGCGGCGCGAGGAGTGTGACGACCTCGGCCGCGAGAACCGGCTCGTGCCCCGGCTCAGATCCCGTGCTCCGCGAGCGCCCTGGCGTCGTCATCGCTGAACGGCTCGCGCTGCAACTTCGACAGGAACCGTTCGTGGTTCCACACGTCGAGGTAGTCCACGAGGCCAAGCACGTCGACGTCGCCGCTCATCCCCGCCCCGTCGCGCAGGCGCGCCGGGATGAGCACGCGGCCCTGCACGTCGAACTCGCTCACCTGCCCGTAGTAATTGACGCGGTCGAGGAACTTGAGCCGGGCCGGATGCGTGCTCGGCATGCGCGCGAGCCGCTCTTCGACCGCGGCCCACACCGACATCGGGTAAATGCGCACGGAGTCGCCGGTGAGGCTGGTGACGTACACGGCGGTGCCACGGTTCTGGCCCTCGACCAGCCCGCGGAAGGCGTTAGGGATTTTCAGCCGTCCCTTGGCGTCGATTTTGGCTGAATAGCTACCGCGAAGCACTGTTACTCCACTTTGCTCCAAATAGGTCCACGCGGATGGTAGAGGTACGTCCTGGGGCTGTCAACCGCAAAGTACAGAGTCTAGAGGACTTACGTTTTTATTTCGCCAGAGAACATACAGCGAAAATCAGGCCACGTGGTACCATCCGCGCCTCATGCTCCGCGCCGGCCTTGTGGGCCTCCCCTCCTCAGGCAAGACAACGCTGTTTCAATTGATGACGAGCGCCCGTGAGGCGCCGCGTCCGGCCGGCCGCGCGGAGGCCAACGTCGGCGTCTCGCGCGTGCCCGACGATCGTCTCGACCAGCTGACCGCGCTCTTTCAGCCGAAAAAGCGGGTGCCGGCGACCGTCGAGTTCGCCGACATGGCCGCGGGCCGCGGCGACGCCGCGTCGCTCCTCGACGTCGTGGCGTACCGCAACGCCGACGCGCTGCTGCACGTCGTGCGCGCGTTTCGCGAACCCGCGGTGGCGCACCCGCAGGGCTCCATCGATCCCCGACGCGACGCGCGAACCATCGAAGACGAAATGATCCTGGCCGACCTGGGCGTCGTCGAGCGCCGACTGGACCGGCTCGAGAAGGACCTGAAGAAGACGCCGTCCGCGGACTTGAAGAAGGAACAGGAACTCCTGATCGCGGGCCGCGCGTCCCTCGACGCCGGCAAGGCGCTGCGCACCATGGGCCTCGCGGGCGAGGATCTGCGGCGCCTGCGAGGTTTTCAGTTTCTGTCGGCCAAGCCGCTCCTCCTCGTGATCAACCTCGACGAAGGCGACGCCGCCCTGGCGGAGACGCCGGCGCCCGCGGCGGATCTGGGCCCGTTTCTCGCGGAAACCGGCGCCCAGGCCGTGGGCGTGTGCGCGAAGATCGAGCTGGAGATCGCGCAGCTCGACGCGGCCGATGCGGGCGCATTCATGGCCGATCTCGGTCTCACGCACTCGGGACTGGATCGCGTGATTCGGGCGGCGTACGACTTGCTGGGCTACATGTCGTTCTTCACGGTCGGCGAGGACGAGTGCCGGGCGTGGTCGATTCCGCGCGGGACGGCGGCGCAGGCGGCGGGCGGCGCGATCCACACCGACATCGAGCGCGGGTTCATTCGCGCGGAAGTCGTGCCGTGCGATCGGCTGCTCGCGCGGGGCTCGCTCGCCGCGTGCCGCGACCATGGCGAGCTGCGGCTCGAGGGCAAGGAGTATTCTGTCGCCGACGGCGACGTGATCAATTTCCGGCACGCGACCTGATGGCCAAGACGATCCTCGTGTGCGAGGCGCAGGTGCCGTTCGTCCATGGCGGCGCGGAGATTCATGTCCGCGAGCTCGTCCGGCAACTCCGGCTCCACGGGCACGCGACCGAGCTCGTCAGCGTGCCCTTCAAGTGGTATCCCAAGCGGGAGATCCTCGCGCACGCCGCGGCCTGGCGGCTCCTCGACCTCAGCGAGAGCAACGGCCGGCCGATCGATCTGATCATCGCCACGAAGTTCCCGTCCTACTTCGCGCGGCACCCGAACAAGGTGCTCTGGCTGATCCATCAGTACCGGGCCGCCTACGAGCTGGCGGGCACGCCGTACAGCGATTTCGCGCACACCGAAGAGGATGTCGCCCTCCGGGCGGAGATTGTCCGCCTCGACACGGCGATGCTGCACGAGTGCCGCCGGCGGTTCTCGAACGCCGCGAACACGGCGGCGCGCGCGGAGCGGTTCAACGGCGTCTCGGCCGAGGCCCTGTACCATCCGCCGCGGCTGGCCGATCGGCTGCGCGCGGGACCGGCCGGGTCGTACATGCTCGCCGTCGGGCGTCTGGAGTCGGTCAAGCGCGTGGACCTCGCGATTCGCGCGATGGCGCACGCGCCGAAGGGGCTCTCGCTGCTCGTGGCGGGCACCGGCACGCAGCGGGCGGCGTTCGAGGCCCTGTCGGCGTCGCTCGACCTGGGGGCGCGCGTCCAGTTCCTGGGCGAGGTGAGCGACGACCAAATCATCGACCTCTACGCGGGCGCGCTCGGGGTAATCTTTCCGCCGTACGATGAGGACTTCGGCTACGTGACGCTCGAGGCGTTTCTCGCGCACAAACCCGTGCTGACGACGACCGACGCCGGCGGGCCGACGGAGTTCGTCGAGGACGGCGTGAACGGCCGAGTCACGGCGCCCGATCCGGCGGCCCTCGGCGAGGCGATCGCCTGGCTCGACGCCAACCGGCCACGCGCGGCCGCCCAGGGCGACGCCGGTTACGAAAAAGCCCGTCAGGTGACGTGGGCGGGCGTGGTCGAACAACTCGTCGGCTGATGACGAAGCTCATTATCCAAATCCCGTGCCTCAACGAGGCGGCCACGCTGCCGGCGACGCTCGCCGACCTGCCGCGCAGCCTGCCGGGCATCGATGTCATTGAAGTCGTCGTCATCGACGACGGATCGACGGACACGACGTCGGCCGTCGCGCGGGCGCACGGCGTCCAGCATGTGGTGCGGTTCCGCCGCCAGAAGGGACTGGCCGCGGCGTTCACCGCCGGCATCGACGCCGCGCTGCGACAAGGCGCCGACTTCATCGTCAACACCGACGCCGACAACCAGTACGCCGGCAAGGACATCGTCAGGCTCGTCGAGCCCCTGCTCAAGGGCGAGGCCGACATCGTGATCGGCGACCGCAACATCCGGGACCTGCGGCACATGTCGTGGCAGAAAAAGCTGCTGCAGCGGTTCGGGAGCTGGACGGTGCGCCAGGTGTCGGGCACGACGGTGCCGGATACGACGAGCGGCTTTCGCGCCTACACGCGCGAGGCGGCGCTGCGCATGTCGCTCGTCTCCGATTTTTCCTATACGCTCGAGTCGATCATCCAGGCCGGCAAGAAGCGCATGGCGATCGCGCACGTCGAGATCGGCACGAACCCCCGCACGCGTCCCTCGCGGCTGTTTGACAGCCTGTTCTCCTACGTCAAGCGGTCGGCCGCGACCATCGTCCGCGTCTACGCCATGTACGAACCGCTGAAGGTGTTCACCTACATCGGCTCGATCCTGTTTCTCGCGGGGTTCGCGATCTCGTTGCGCTTTCTCTACTACTACTTCTTCACCCCGTACGACCAGGGCAAGCTGCAATCGCTGATTCTGTCGGCGGTCCTGATGATCGTCGGGTTCCAGGTGGTGCTGATCGGCCTGCTCGCCGACGTGATGTCCAGCACGCGCAAGCTCCTGGAGGACCTGCTGTTCCGGGTTCGCTCGATGGAATTGAAGGGCCGCGACGGGCGCTCGGATTCCGGTCCGGAGGATCGCTAGTGGCCGACGTCCGCGACGTGTCGGTCGTCATTCCGGCCTGCAACGAGTCGGCCGCGATCGCGAGCGTCGTCGGCGAGCTCGCGGCCGCCGGCCCGTGGCGCGAGATCCTGGTGGTAGACGACGGGTCGGAGGACGACACGGGGGCGCGCGCGGGCGGCGCGGGCGCGCGTGTGATCCGGCATCCGTACCGCAAGGGCAACGGCGCGGCGGTGAAGAGCGGGATTCGCGCGGCGTCGGGCGAGTACATCCTGATCATCGACGGCGATGGGCAGCACCAGCCCGCGGACGCGTTGCGGCTCGTCGGGCGCCTCGGCGACTACGACCTGGTCGTCGGCGCGCGATCCGGCGGCACGCAGGCGTCGCTGACGCGGCGGATGGGCAACGCGCTGCTCAACCGCCTGGCCAGCTTCCTCACCGAGCGGGAGATTCCGGACCTGACGTCGGGATTCCGGGCCGCACGGCGGTCGTACCTGCTGGAGTTCCTGCACCTCCTGCCGAACGGCTTCTCGACGCCGACGACCACGACGCTGGCGTTCGTGCGAGCCGGGTACAACGTGGCGTTCGAGCCGGTCGAGGCGCTGCAGCGCACGGGCGTCTCCAAGATCCGTCTCTCGAGCGACGGACCGAAGTTCCTGCTGATCATGCTGCGCGTGATGACGATCTTCAGTCCGCTGCGCGTCTTCCTGCCGATCGCCATGGCCGCGTTCGTCGTGGGGTCCGGCTACGCCGTCTGGACCGCGGCGACGCAGTACCACGTGACCAACTCGTCCGTGCTCCTCATCATGTTCGCGGTCGTCGTGTTCCTCGTGGGACTGGTGTCAGAGCAGATCTCGGCTCTGCGCTTCGATGGGCGAAAATAAACGACCTCGGGACAAACGACTCCCGGAGTCGTTTGTCCCGAGGTCGCTTATTTTCGCCCCTCGAATCGCAGAGCCGAGATCTGCTCGGTCACCAGTGCCACGAGGAACACGACGACCGCGAACATGATGAGGGGCACG
>JANOGJ010000593.1:0-3806 GCA_031405995.1 Acidobacteriota bacterium | reverse complement strand
ATGGTTCCTGGCATTGTGCCAGAGCCAAAAAGTCGTTTGCCTGAACCCAGAACGACCGGGAAAATGAAGAGAGTAAGATCGTCAATCAGGTCGTTCTCGAGCAAAGTCTGAATGAGTCCCGGCCGCGAAGCGAACGCCGCCGCTCGTCGTCGTCGACTCGCGCTACGCGCTCGGCGGCTTCACCGGGATGACGGCGTGCCCGCCGAACGAGTCCGAGGTGGAGGCCCTGCTCGGCATCAAGATCCATGACGATCCGGCGGCGCTCGAGCGGGCCGGCCGCGCGCTCCTCTCCCGGCTGCGCTGCCAGGCCGTGCTGATCACCCGGGGCAGCCGCGGCATGGCGTTGTTCGAGGCGGACCGGCCGACCGATCACATCCCGATCGCCGGGTCCGACCAGATCGCCGACGTGACCGGCGCCGGCGACACGGTGATCGCGGCGTTCGCGCTCGCGCTGGCCGCGGGCGCCACGTTCGGCGAGGCCGCGCGGGTCGCCAACGCCGCCGGCGGCCTCGTCGTGATGAAGCGCGGCACCGCGACCGTCAGCGCCGCCGAACTCGCGGCCGCCCTCGCGCGATGAGCGAGCCGACCGGCGGCCGCGTCGTATCGAACATTGAATTGGCCGCGCTGGTCGCCACCGACCGCCGCGCCGGACGCTCGGTCGCCATGGCCAACGGCTGCTTCGACGTCCTGCATGTCGGCCACGTGCGCTACCTCGACGGTGCCGCGCGAGAAGCCGATCGCCTCATCGTCGCGGTGAATGACGACGACTCGGTGCGCGCGCTGAAGGGGCCGGGCCGGCCGATTCTGCCGGCCGCCGCTCGCGCGGAGCTCGTCGCCGCGCTCCGGTCCGTGGACTACGTCGTCCTCTTTCCAGAGCGCACGGTCGAGCGCCTGCTGACGAGCCTCATGCCCGACGTCCACTGCAAGGGCACCGACTACACGGCCGACACCGTGCCGGAGCGGGAGGTCGTGCGCGCCTACGGCGGCCGCATCGCGATCGTCGGCGATCCGAAGGACCACTCGACTCGCGGGTTGCTCGAACGGATCGGCGGACCTCCCGCGGAGCCCCGATGACGCGCCTCCTCGTCGTCCGGCTGGGCAGCTTCGGCGATCTCGTGCACACGCTGCCGGCCGTGGCGGCGATTCGCCGCGCGCATCCCGGCCTCGAGATCGACTGGCTCGTCGACGCCGCGCACCGTGAGTTCCTCGCGCTCGTTCCCGTCATCACCCATGTCGTGCCGCTCGCCGATCGCACGGCGCGCGCGTGGCTCGCCGCGCGCCGGGCGCTCCGGCAGCGCCGCTACGACGTCGCCGTCGATTTCCAGGGCCTGCTCAAGTCGGCGGCGCTCGCGCGGCTGTCCGGCGCCACGCGCGTGATCGGCTTCGATCGCCGCGCGCTCCGCGAGGGCGCGGCGGCGCTCTTCTACACGGAGCGCGTCGCCGTCGGCGAGGGCGGGCACGTGATCGACAAGAACCTGCGGCTTGCCGCGGCGCTCGGCGCGACCGACACGACGCGGGAGTTTCCGATCGCGGCGGTCGAGTCGGCGGCGGCGCGAGCGGCGCAGGCGCGCGCCGCCGGGCCGTACGCGCTCCTGAATCCCGGCGCGGCGTGGCCCAACAAGCGCTGGCCGCCGGATCGGCTCGGCCGCGTGGCGCGGCTCCTGCGCGAACGCCACGGTCTCGCGAGCGTCGTGGTGTGGGGACCGGGCGAGGACGCCACGGCCCGCGACGTCGTCGCCCACTCGGACGGCGCCGCCGCGCTCGCGCCACAGACGACGTGGCCGGACGTCGTCGCGCTGGCCCGCGGCGCGCGGCTCATCGTCTCGGGCGACACCGGGCCGCTCCACCTGGCCGCGGCCGTCGGCGTGCCGGCCGTCGCGCTGTTTGGTCCGACGAATCCTGGCCGGAACGGGCCCTGGAGCGAGGCGGACATCTCGATTTCCCGCTACGACCAATGCCGGTGCCACTACGAGCGCCGATGCCGTCTGGACGCGGCCGGGTGGTGCCTCGGCACGATCACGGTCGACGACGTCGCGGAAGCGATCGCCCGCCGACTCAAATGATGCGTGTCCTCGCGCGCCTGCGCGTCCCGCTCGGCTTCGCGTGCGGAGGCCTGGCGCTCTGGCTGGCGAGGCCCACGCCCAAGTCGATCGCCGCGGGTATGCTCGTCGCCCTGGCCGGCGAGGCGATCCGGATCTGGGCCGCCGGACACATCGACAAAGGACGAGAGGTGACCCGCAGCGGGCCGTACCGCTTCGTCCGCCATCCCCTCTATCTCGGCTCCGCGATCATGGGCGCGGGGTTCATCGGGGCCGCGCGGAGCGTGCCGGCGGCGATCATCGCGGGCGCGTACCTCGCGCTGACCCTGCTCGCCGCGATGCGCACCGAGGAGGCGGCGCTCACCACGCGTTTTGGCGGCGAGTACGCGGCGTATCGCGACGGGACGGCCGCGCCGGTCGACCGTCCGTTCAGCCTCGCGCGCGCGATCGCTAATCGCGAGCACCGCGCGGTCATCGGCCTGCTCGTGGCGGGCGGGTTGCTGTACGTGAGGAGCTTGATCGGATCGACTACGTGAGAAACCCTTCGCGTTCCAGGTGCCCCACCAGCGTGTCCACCGCCGCGTCACGATCGAGCGCGCTCGTGTCGATCGTGACCTCGGCGTCGGCCGGCGCCTCGTAGGGGTCGGACACGCCCGTGAATTCCTTGACGAGGCCCGCGCGCGCCTTGGCGTAGAGGCCCTTGCGGTCGCGCGCCTCGCACACCTCGATCGGCGTCGAGACGTGCACGAGGACGAAGGCGCCGTGCGCGTCGACCTGCCGCCGCGCGTCTTTCCGCGCCGCGTCGTACGGCGCGATGGGCGCGCAGATCGCCGTGCCGCCGTGCCGGGTCACTTCGGCCGCGACGAACCCGATGCGCCGGATGTTGAGGTCGCGGTGCTCGCGCGAGAACCCGAGCTCGGAGGACAGGTTCTGCCGCACCAGGTCGCCGTCGAGCAGCGTCACCTGCCGGTCGCTGCGCTCGAGCAGCCGCGCGCGCAGCGCGGAGGCGATCGTCGACTTGCCCGACCCCGAGAGCCCCGTGAAGAAGACGGTCAGGCCCTGGCGCGCCCGGGGCGGATAGGTGCGCCGCAGCTCGTCGACGACTTCGGGAAACGTGAACCACGCCGGAATCTCGTCGCCTCTCTGCAGCCGGCGCCGCAGCTCGGTCCCCGACAACGTGAGCAGGCGCGTGCCCGCGCCGGCCTCCTCGGCGGTGACGTACTGGCCGGCGTCAGCCGCGTAGACCATCTCGTTGAACGGCACCATCGTGATGCCCATCTCGGCTTCGTGTGTCTTGAACAGTTCCTGCGCGGCGTACGGCGGATGGTACGGCCGGCCGGACGCGTCGGCCCCCGCGCCCGCGTGATCGCGGCCGACGATGAGGTGCGTGCAGCCGAAGTTGCGGCGGATGAGCCCGTGCCACACCGCCTCGCGGGGACCGGCCATGCGCATCGCGAGCGGCAGAATGGCGAGGAGCGCGCGGCCGGGCGGATAGTGCGGCAGCACCTTTTCGTAACAGCGGACGCGCGTGTAGTAGTCCACGTCGCCGGGCTTGGTGAGTCCGACCGAAGGGTGGAGCAGGAGCGATCCACCCACCGTTTCGCTGGCTCTGCGCACGAGCTCCTCGTGTGCGCGGTGGAGCGGGTTGCGCGTCTGGAACGCGACCACGCGCGGGTGGCCGAGCACCTCGAGATCGCGCCGCACGGCGCTGGGCGTGCCGCGCAGCTCACGGAAGTCCGCGTGGCGAGGCAGCTGGAACACCCGGAG
>JANOGJ010000549.1:0-5595 GCA_031405995.1 Acidobacteriota bacterium | reverse complement strand
CCTGCGGCTCCGAGCCGCCGCCGGTGCCCCAGGTCGTTTCCGCGACGCCGAGCCTGGGCTTGCCCGAGGAACGACATCTCGCCAACATCCGGCAGTTGACGTGTGGTGGTGAGAACGCCGAGGCCTATTTCTCCTTCGACGGCAAGAGGCTGAGTTTCCAGAACACCGGCCAGTACCCGTGCGACCAGATCTTCTCCATGAACATCGACGGCTCCGACCAAAAGCTCGTGAGCTCGGGCGAGGGACGGACGACGTGCAGCCACTACACGCCGGACGGCCAGGCGATCGTCTACGCGTCGACGCACCTGGGCGGCAAAGACTGCCCGCCGGTGCCTGGCCGCGAGCAGGGCTACGTCTGGCCGATTTACGACGCCTACGACATCTTCCGCGTGAACGTCGACGGTACGGGTCTCACGCGGCTCACGAAGACGCGCGGCTATGACGCGGAAGCCACCGTCGCCAAGGACGGGCGCATCGTCTTTACCAGCGTCCGCGACGGCGACATGGAGATCTACTCCATGAACGGCGACGGATCGGACGTGAAGCGCTTGACGCGGCTGCCCGGTCCGGACGGCGGCCCCTTCTTTTCGGCCGACGGGAAGAGAATCGTCTTCCGGGGCAAGCATCCCAAGCCGGGCGCGGAGCTCACGGACTACTTCGATCTCCTCAAGCAGGGCCTGTGGCGGCCGACGTCGCTCGACGTCTTCGTCATGGATCGCGACGGCAGGAATCTCAAGCAGATCACGAAGGACCTGGGTGGCGCGAACTGGGCGCCGTTCTTTTCGCCCGACGGGACGAAGATCATCTTCGCGTCGAACCACAAGAACCCGAAGGGTCCCGGCGCCTCGAACTTCGACCTCTACCTCATTAATGTGGACGGCACGGGTCTCGAGCAGGTGACGTTCAGCGACAAGTTCGACGGTTTCCCGATGTTCTCGCCGGACGGCACGAAGATCGTCTTTGCGTCGAACCGGAATTCGACGAAGCCCACGGACACCAATCTGTTCATTGCTGAGTGGAAATGGTGAACCCATGAAGTCTCTAGCCGGTCTCCTCCTCCTTGCAAGTGTGTTCGGCGCCGAACAGTCACGTGCCGTCCCCGACTGGTCCCGTTTCCGCGGTCCGAATGGCTCCGGCGTGTCGCAGGCCTCGGCGATCCCGACCGAGTTCGGACCGGCCGCCAACGTCGTGTGGCGACTGCCGCTGCCGCCGGGCCACTCGTCGCCAATCCTGTGGCGCGATCGCATCTATTTGACCGGCTTCCGCGGCACCGCGCTGTTCACCTTCGCGATCGATCGGCTGAAGGGCACGATCCTGTGGGAGCGATCGGCGCCCGAGGTGAAGCCCGTCGTCGTCGACAAGCGCAACAACCCGGCGTCGCCGAGCCCGGCCGTCGAGGACAACGGCGTGTACGTGTTCTTCCCCGACTACGGGTTGATCGCGTACGACGGAGCAGGGACCGAGCGCTGGAAGATGCCGCTCGGGCCGTTCAACAACATCTACGGCATGGGCGCGTCGCCGGTCATCGTCGGCGATCTGATCGTGCTGTCGTGCGACCAGAGCCTGGGGTCGTTTCTCCTGGCGGTGGACAAGCGGACCGGCAAGGAACGCTGGCGGACGCCGCGGCCCGAGGCGAAGAGCGGCCACGCGACGCCGATCCTGTGGCGCGCGGCGGACGGCCGCGACGAATTGCTCGTGCCCGGGTCTTTCCTCATGGTCGCGTATGACGCGCAAACCGGCGCGAAGCGCTGGTGGGTGCGCGGCCTCTCGTGGGAGATCAAGTCCACGCCGGTCATCGCGGGCGACACGATGTACATCAACGGCTACGGCTCGCCTGAAGGCGAGCCAGGCCGCAAGATCGTTGTCCCGTCGGCCGACGAGGTGTGGAAGACGGCGGATGCGGACACGAACGGGACGCTCTCCAGGCCCGAGTTCCCCAAGTTCACCGCGGCGTTCTGGTTCGACGTGGTCGATCTCAATCTGAACGGCACGCTGACGAAGGACGAATGGGAGTACTACCGCGCCGCGCTCGAGTCGGAGAACGGCATGCTCGCGATCCGCCTGGGCGGGAAGGGCGACACGACCGCCACCGCCGTTCGCTGGAAGTATCATCGCTCGGTACCGCAGCTTCCGTCGCCGCTGTTCTACCGCGACGTCCTCTACATGGTGAACGACGGCGGCATTGTAACGACGCTCAACCCGCAGACGGGCGAGATGATCAAGCAGGGCCGGCTCACGGGCGCGCTGGGCGCGTACTACGCGTCGCCAGTCGCGGCCGACGGCCACATCTTCTTTATCAGCGAGCGCGGCGCCGTCGCCGTGCTGCCGCCCACCGGCGACCTCACGCCGATCGTCGTCAATGACCTGAAGGAAGATTGCTACGCCACGCCGGCATTCGCGGACGGGCGGATCTATGTCAGAACGACGGCGGCGCTGTACGCGTTCGGGAAGTAGACAGCCTACTTCGCGAGTCCCGGCAACAAGCCGGCCAATCCTCGCGCGAGCATGCCGAACGCCGTGGCCGTGACGAGGATGCCCATCACGCGCGTGATGATGTTGAGGCCGATCGGTCCGAGGCGACGCGCGATCGGCCCGGCCGATCGGAACGTGATCCACATCAGGAGCGCGGTGCCGACGGCGACCATCGAGATGATCCCGAGGTCGGCGAGCCGCGCGTAGGTCGTCGATTGCAGCACGACCGTCGTCATCGTGCCGGCGCCGACCGTGCCGGGAATGACGATGGGCACGACCGCGAGCGTCTTCCATCGCGATTCCGGGACTTCCTCCACCGACACCTGCTCGGCCTCGGTCAGCTTCGTTTCTTCCACGATGACCATGCGCAAACCGCTCAACAGAAGAATCAGACCGCCGGCGGCTTGCAACATCGGCGCGCTGATCCCGAGGATCTGGAGCAGGATCCGGCCGACCCAGACGAACACGAGCAGCACGATCAGGGTGGCGAGGCCGCCCTGATTGGCCATCTGGCGCTGCACGCCCGCGCGGAATTTCCCCGCCGTCGCCACAAAGAACACCGCGGAACTGACGGGGTTGACGATGGCGAGGAGCGACGTCGCGAAGAGCAGCGTCGCCTGCAGATCCACAGGGCTAGTTTGCCCTATTGCCCGCCCTGAGCGAAGTCGAAGGGCCTCTTTGCCCCATTAACTCGTACTAATATCCGTGCGTGGCCAAGCGCAAGTCCTCGAAGGCTCCATCCCTATTTGACGCGGCGTCGGATTCGAACGTCCTGACCCGTCCGCCGGCCGGCGGAGGCGACGAGCACGTCGCCCTCCATGAGGCGGCGCAGTCGCGGTACCTGAACTACGCGCTGTCGGTCATCACGTCGCGGGCGCTGCCCGACGTGCGCGACGGCCTGAAGCCCGTCCAGCGCCGCATTCTGTACACGATGTGGCAGCAGAACCTGACCGCGGACGCGAAGCATCGCAAGTGCGCGAAAGTCGTCGGCGACGTGATGGGCAACTATCATCCGCACGGCGACGCGGCGTTGTACGAGACGCTCGTCCGCATGGCGCAGCCGTTTTCGCTGCGCTACCCACTCATCGACGGTTCCGGCAACTTCGGGTCGCTCGACGGCGACAGCGCGGCGGCCATGCGTTACACCGAGTGTCGCCTCGCGCGTCTGTCGGACGAGATGCTGCTGGAGATCGATCAGAACACCGTCCCGTTCCGGCCTAACTACGACGGCACGCGCGAGGAGCCTGTCGTCCTGCCGGCCCGCATTCCGAATCTGCTCGTGAACGGCGCGACCGGCATCGCCGTCGGCATGGCGACGAACATCCCGCCGCACAACCTGGGCGAAGTGTGCACGGCGCTCGTGAAGATGATCGACGCCGACATGGAGCTCACGAGCGCGCAGCTCTGCAAGTACATCAAGGGCCCTGATTTTCCGACGGGCGGCCTGATCATGAACACGCAGGCCGAGATCAAGGACATCTACAAGACCGGATCGGGCAGCATCCGGATCCGCGCCACCTGGGAGGAAGGCCCCGCGTCGCGCAGCGGCAAGACGATCTACATCACGAGCGTGCCTTACATGGTCAACAAGGCGACGCTCGTCGAGCGCATCGCCGAGATCGCGCTTTCTCGCAAGCTGCCGCACCTGCTCGACATCAGGGACGTGTCGACCGACGACGTCCGGATCCAGCTCGACCTCAAGGGCGACGCGAACAAGCGGATGGTGATGGCGTACCTCTACAAGCACACGCCGCTCCAGTCCAACTTTCCGGTCAACCTGACGTGCCTCGTGCCGACCGAGAATCCCCTGGTCGGGAAGCCCGAGCGGCTCGAACTACACGCGATCCTCTGGCAGTTCCTGCACTTCCGCCTCGAGGTCGTCCGCGGGCGCCTGAAGTACGAGCTCGAAGCGCTGAAGACGCGCATCCACATTCTCGAAGGCTTCGCCACGGTCTTCGACGCGCTCGACGAAATCCTGAAGATCGTCCGGAAGTCGGAGGGCAAGCAGGACGCCGCCGAGAAGATCATGGCGCGCTTCGAGCTGGACGCCGCGCAGACGGACGCCATCCTCGAGCTGAAGATCTACCGGTTGGCCAGGCTCGAGATCCTGGTGATTCAGGAGGAGCTGGCTGCCAAGCGCAAGCGCGCGAAGGACATCAGCGGCCTGCTCCGGCGCGACACCGACCTCTGGAAGATCGTGCGCAGCGAGATCGACGACGTGCACAAGGCCCACGGCGACGACCGGCGCTGCGAGATCACGGGCGAGGTCGACGAGGAGGAGTACACCGCCGACGACTTCATCATCGAGGAGGACAACGTCGTGATCGTGTCGCGCGACGGGTGGGTCAAGCGTCAGAAGGAGATGAAGGACGCCGGGTCCACGCGGTTGAGGGAGGGCGACGCGGTGCTGGCCGCGCTGCCGGGCAGCACGCGCGCGACGGCCGTGTTCTTTACGAACTTCGGCGTCGCCTACACGGCGCGGATCGCGGACATCCCGCCGTCGACCGGCTACGGCGAGCCGATCCAGAGCCTGTTCAAGTTCAAGGACGGCGAGAAGGTCGTCGGCGCGCTGAGCCTGGACGCCCGGACGATTGGCGTCATCGCGTCGAAGTCGCCCGACACGCCGCCGCCGGTCCACGCGGTGGCCGTCTCGAGCGACGGCTACAGCCTGCGATTCGCGCTCGATGGGTTTCTCGAGCCGAGCACGCGGGCCGGCCGTCGATTCGCGCGGGTGGCCGGGACGGCCGAGGTTGTCGGCGTCGCGCGCGTGACGGGCGAAGAGATCATCATCGCCGCCACGCGGCAGGCGCGCGCCATGCTCTGCAAGGTCGACGAGATCAATTTCCTCTCGGGCCCCGGGCGCGGCGTGATCCTCATCAAGCTGCAGAAACAGGACGATCGACTGCTCGGCTTCCTCGCCTCGACCGGCGACCGCGACCTGATGACGGTCGAGACGACGCGCGGGGCGGAGCAGACGATCAGTACCGCGAAGTACGGTGTCACGGGCCGCGGCGGCAAGGGCCGCGAGCTCCTGCAGCGCGGCGAGTTCGTGCGGGTGGTGGCGTCTTAAAGGGGTCGTACCTCGATCTGTGGAAAACTCCAGGGACCCGGTCGCCAGGAAAG